>UQRG01000010.1 GCA_900543365.1 uncultured Eubacterium sp.
AATTGTATAAATATTCCACTATACTTATTTTATAACAATAACCGCTAATTTACAATAATTTATACAATTATTTTATAATTTTTTAATATTTGTACCAGTATAATAATGCTTAAGAATAGTTTTGTAATCATTTCCACTATTAGCCATATAACAAGCACCGTATTGACTCATACCAACACCGTGTCCATATCCCTTTGTTGAAAAAATAATATAATTTTTATTAGTTGAAATAGTAAACGAAGTTGATTTTAATCCAAAAGTTTTTCTTATTTTGTTTCCACTATAAGTTTCTTCACCAACTTTAACAGTTTTTACATAACCAGCCTTAGTTTTTTCACTTATAACAGGATTACTTGTTCCAAATATTTTTGCAAAATTATCTTTACTAACAGAAACACTGTCAGTATAGTATGGAGATAATTCTTCACCTTCAGATTTAACACTTTTTAAATAGGGTAAATCTTGAGTCCAAACATTTTGACATTCTTCTGTATAGCCATTTGTAGTTGAACAAAATGTAGCAAGTATAGGTTCATTATTATATTCCAATATTTCTCCTGCTGTAGCATAAACATCATTTTTTATTTTATTGTAATTTATATCAAAATTCTTTCCCCATCTTTTTTTCATAGTATCAATACTAATATATGCTTGGGCAATATCCTCATACTTAATATTGGGATTAGCCTTTATTTGTCTTACAGCATATGTTCTTGCTGCAACCGCTTGAGCCTTTAAAGCCTCGTGAGGAAAATTATATGGCATTTCTCCTGCTACAACACCTATTACATAATCTTCAAGTTCTTTATTTACAGATTTTGCTGAGTTGTCAGCATTTGTCATTTTTTCTTCAATAATATTGCAAACAGGCATAACCTGTCCTTCACTTATAGCCATAGGCATAAATATAGAAATTACCAAAACCCCTATAAAAATATATCTTTTCAAAATATCCTCCCATATTGTTTAGCTGTCAACATTTACTCTTTTTATATTACAGCCTAAATTAGATAGCTTATTTTCAAAACACTCATAACCTCTATCAATAAAATGTATATTATTAATTTCAGTTATACCCTCAGCAGTTAAAGCAGATATAACAAGAGCTGCACCAGCTCGCAAATCAGTTGCCTCAACTTCAGCACCAATAAGCCTATCCACACCTCTAACAACTGCAGTTCTTCCATCAACAGTAATGTTAGCTCCCATTTTAATTAATTCACCTATATGCATAAAACGGTTTTCAAATACTGTTTCATTTACTACGCCAGTACCTATACCACTAGCCATAAGGGCAGTAAATTGAGCCTGCATATCTGTAGGAAATCCCGGATAAGGCATAGTTTTAATATCTGTATTACTAATTCTTTTTTGAGCCTCAACTATTACAGAGTTATTTTCTTCACTTACTTCCACCTCCATTTCCCTTAATTTAAGAATAACAGGTTTAATATGTTCAGTAATAATATTATCTATTTTACATTTTCCTTTAGTTGCAGCAACAGCAATCATAAAAGTTCCTGCTTCTATTCTGTCAGGGATAATTTTATGTTTAACCCCCTTTAACTTTTCAACACCTTCTATAACAATCGTATCACTACCTGCACCAGATATTTTTGCACCGGCTTTATTTAAAAAATCAGCTAAATCAACAATTTCAGGTTCAATTGCACAATTGCTTATTACTGTTTTCCCTTTTGCCAAAACACCGGCAAGTATAATGTTTTCAGTTGCCCCAACACTAGGAAAATCCAAATAAACTTCTCCACCATTAAGATATTTTGCATAAAGCTCAATTATTCCACTATCAAGACATTGTTCTGCACCAAGTTTAGAAAAACCCTTTAAATGTAAGTCTACTGGACGCTGACCAATATTGCACCCACCTGGCATAAACATTGATACATTATTAAATCTACCAAGTAACGCACCCACTAACAAAAAAGATGCTCTAATTTCTCTAACTTTATCACTTGGTAATTTATTTTTAATATTGCTGCAATCTACCTTAATACTATTCTCAAATTCAACATAAGCCCCATAATATTTTAATAATTCAATCATTGTATAAACATCACTTAATCTTGGAACATTGTCTATCACACAGGTGTCAGAAATAAGCAATGTTGCTGCAAGTATAGGCAAAGCTGAATTTTTAGAACCCGAAATGTTTACATAACCATTTATACTATTTCCACCCTCAACGATAAATTTTCCCATAGCAACCCCCAAATTAAATTATCTTTTATTGCCTTAATAGTATTACCAGAATACTAAATATGAAAACCTTGAAATTACAGCCAAAATTTTTAAGTATAATAATTTCAAGATTTTTATGCAAAAAAATAAGTGTAAATATGAAAGTAATAACAAAACACTTTATACTTACACTTTTATAACAAAAAAAGAGCCATTGCAAAACTAAATTTTGCAACAGCTCTTAATCACTGCTGAATTAATAAACACAAGAAACTTCACTGAAAAGACAGTCAAATTTTTCTTTTTCTTCAGTTGTCATATATTCACAATATCTACTTATACCACTACCAAGAAAAGCTTCAGCGGTTTTTTTAGTAACTTCATTATTAAGCCAAGCCTTAACACAATTATAAGCACTTTCTATATTTCCAATGTTTTCAAGCATATTTATGTATGCTCTCTGCATTTCTTCATCAGAAATATCAATAGCTAAATACTTTTCACAAGCATCTATAGCTTTTAATGCGTAATTAAACTTTGTATATCCCGAAAAATCAAAAAGTATACTGTTACATCTTGCATAAACCTTAAGGTCATCTTTATCCATATCCAAAATAGATTCAAGAGCCATTTTATCTGTCAACTTTTCCACATTCTTCTTAAGGGCTTTAATACCACTTTCCATTACAATATTATATTCTTTTAAATATTTACTCATAAATACATACCCCATTTTCTACAAAACAGCAGTGATAAGATAAACCTCGTTAATTTATCTACAAGCAATATTATACTATGTTTGTTATCAAAAAACAACTAAAATCTAAAGTTGTAATATTTCTGAAAACTAACAGTGTTTAATAATTATTCATTATTTTTTGTTAAAAATGCTTATTAAATAGCAAACCTTTTTACTTTGATTATCATATCAAACATAAATAATATCATACATAGCTAAAAAACAGCTAAAAAATGGTGTAATTGAGAAATATTTTCATCAATTACACCATAACTCATTACTTATTAAAATTTACAACCTTTGAAATAATTGTAGCTGCTTGAGCTCTTGTAGTATTTGACTTAGGAGCAATTCCTTTACCCATACCGTTTACAATGTTATTTTCAACCATAGCTGCAAGACTTTCTACAGCATAAGGTGAAATATCATTCTTGTCACTAAACTGGTCAAGAACTGAAGTATTACCAACTAATGTTGTATCAAGCTTACTTTCAAGTGCTTTCTTAGTTAATATCATCATATCCTGTCTTGTTATAAAACTATTTGGAGCAAATGAACCATCTGGATTACCAGTTGCAATACCCATATCCTTAGCAATAGCACAAGCATTGGCATAATAAGCACTTTCATCTACATCAGTAAAGTTAGCTGTATTATTCTTATTAGATATATCAACACCAAGTCCCTTTAAAAGCATAATTAAGAAATCAGCTCTCTTAACATTATCATTAGGCTTAAATGTGCCATCTGGATAGCCATTAACAACACCCTTAGTTGCTAAACCAATAATAGCATCGTGACCCCAGAAGTCATCTTCAACATCTTTGAAAGAAACTACATTAATATTAGTTGAAGAATCATTGTCACCAATTACAGTACTTGTTGTAACTTCTGTTGTTGTTTCAGTAGTAGTTGTAGTTGTAGTTTTTGATGAACTTGAGCCACCACCACCTGAACCACCACTAGAACCATTTGATGCCTTAGTAGTTGTTTCTGTTGTTGTATCTGTTGAATCATCAATATTACCACCATTACCAGCTATAGTTACACTACCATTATTTACATTAAAGTTAAGGTCGCCTATAGATAAATCATAAGAATACTGTCCAACAACATTATTCATAGAAATTTCTGATGTACCTTTATCAATAGCCTTAAACTTCATTCTAAGAACTGTACCTGTACCTGTATAATTAACACGACTATCATTTTCAAGAATATTTAAAAGACCAACCAGTTTTAATCTACCTATTTCACCAGCAGTTTTTTTACCATCAGCTTTGCCTAAATACTCTACATCACCAGAGCTAGGAACAAAGTTTAATCTTTCATTAACCATTAAATAAGGAAACATTGAATGGGCAACATTATTTGAATCACGGTAAATAATCAAATCATTAGGTATGTCCTCTACACCACACTCTAAAACTTGAAGTTTTGATGAGTCAAAATCAACATAACACTGCATAGCATTATAACCCACAGGATTACTATTAATTTTAAAATCGGCATAAAAAGTATCACCGACTTGAACAGTACTATCCTCTAAAACACAATCAATATCAATAGTTTCTTGACCAAAGCTAACCATAGGTATAGCAAAAGTCATAACAGTAGCCAACGCTCCTGCAAAAATTTTCTTTAGCATAAAAATACCTCCTATTTCATAATATATATAATATACTTAATTATAACATATTAATTTAGACTTTTCAATAATTATTCTAAATTAACTGGATTTTCAGTTTCTTTTCTCATCATATCAAAGTTTTCAACAGCTTTGGCAACTTTTAATTTAATAATTTGCTGCGGATGTGGAGCTTCTGTTATTTTTTCTCCCTTATCATTATACATTTCTTCAACAACCATTTCAAAAACTTCACCATTATGTCTTAAAAATTCAACTTTATCTCCAACAACAAATTTATTTCTTTGTTCAATAGTTGCAAAACCTGTTTTAATATCATAATCAAGAACCATACCTATAAAGTCATAAGTCCTAATATAAGAACTTGTAGTATAAATCTGATCTTGTGCATTAGGTTTACCATAATAAAAACCAGTTGTAAAACCTCTATAACTTGCCTTAGCTACTTCTAGTAAATAGTAATCCTTTTTACTTTCATAAATTGTCGGGTCTTTTAAATAATCGTCAATAGCCTCTCTATATGCTTTAATTACTGTACCTACATAGAAACAAGTTTTTATTCTACCTTCTATCTTAAGGCTCATAATACCGGCATCAATAAGTTCTGGTATATGCTGAATCATACATAAATCCTTAGAATTAAATATATAAGTACCTCTATCATCTTCAACAATTGGCATATATTCATTAGGTCTTGTTTTTTCTGTTACATAATACTGCCATCTGCAAGGATGAGAACACGCACCTTTATTAGCATCTCTACCACTCAAATAATTACTTAACAAACATCTACCACTATAACTAATACACATTGCTCCGTGTACAAAGGCTTCAATTTCTAAGTCCTCTGGAATATTGTTAGATATACCCTTTATTTCATTTAAAGAAAGTTCTCTAGCCATTACAATTCTCGTAGCACCAAGATTTTTCCAGAATAAAGCTGTATGATAATTAGTGTTATTTGCCTGAGTACTAATATGAATATCCATATTAGGTACAGTTTCTCTAGCAACAGCAAACACACCAGGATCAGCTACAAGAATAGCATCAACTCCAATTTCTTCAAGTTCCCTTAAATAATTAGGAAGTTCATCAAAGTCATCATTGTGAGCAAATATATTACAAGTAACATATACCTTTGCATTATGAGCGTGAGCAAACTCAACCCCTTCCTTCATTTGGTCATAATCAAAATTCTTAGCCTTTGCTCTAAGCCCAAAACTTGTTCCACCTAAATAAACAGCATCTGCACCATAAAGTACAGCAATTTTAAGTTTTTCCAAATCTCCTGCCGGAGCTAGTAATTCAATTTTTTTATTCATATTATCAATCCTCTAATTTTTCAATTAACGCTACACCATCACCAACAGTTAATATTGATGTTCTCAACTTTTCATTATGTGTTATTTCCTGTAAAAACTCGTTTAATCTTTTGTGTATAGTTCTTTGTCTTTTAGGAATTTCAAAATAGTCTTGAGCTACTCTACCATCCTGCAAAATATCATCAGCCATAATTACACCACCAACCTTAGTAAGTCTTAAAACCTCTGGTAATATAGTTATATACTGTCCCTTTGCTGCATCCATAAACACAAAATCAAACTTTTCATCCATAGTCGGCAAAATATCATTTGCATTACCCTCTAAAATAGTAATTTTATCTTCAAGCCCAAATTTTTTAAAATTAGCCCTCGCTCTTTCAATCATAAGAGGGTATCTATCAATAGTTTTAATATAACCATCTTCTGACAAATACTGTGACATATAACTTGCAGAGAAACCAACAGCCATACCGATTTCAAGTATAGCCTTTGGCTTTTTAAGTCCTAAGACAAAACCTAAAAGTTTAACTACATCTTTAGGTATAATTGGTAGACCTTGTTCATAAGCCCATTTTTGTAGTTCTCCCAAATTTCCGTCACAATTTGTTTGTATATTATTAATATATTCCGCTAGATAGTTTTCTACTAAACTCATATTTTCGCTCCCATTACTCTAATGTGCTTTTGTATTTTTCACTAGCACTTAAAAAATCATTATAGTCTGCTGTGAAATAATGTTTACCAGTATTTTTATCCTCTACTACATAATAAAGATAATCTGTGTCCGCTGGTTCAACAGCAGCTATTAAAGACGCACCTCTAGGTGAACAAATAGGTCCTTCAGGCAAGCCACCTACATAATAAGTATTATGATTATCTTTCCTTTCAAGGTCTTTATAATAAACTCTTGATACTCTTTCCCCCATAGAATAAATGACAGATGCATCTATTTGAAGTTTCATATCTTTATTAATTCTATTATTAATAACAGATGCTACAATAGGTCTTTCTTCCTCAACCTTAACTTCTGATTCAATAAGAGATGCTGTTATAACAATGTTATCTAAAGTTTTGCCAGAACTCTTAACCTTATCATATATTCCCTCATTTGTGCAAACCTTGTCAAACTGATTAATCATCATATTAACAATATCTTTTGCACTTGTTCCTGGCATAACATAATAAGTTTCAGGATATAAGTAACCCTCAAGTAAATTATCTCTATCAGGTATTTCCTTTACAAAATCATAGTCATAATCTCTTGAATTAGCAGCCTTTATAAATTCGTCAGCACTGCAAAGCCCCTCATCTTCAACAACTTGTGCAATTTCCTTAAGCCACATACCTTCCTTAACAGTTATATGCACAGACTTGTCCTCTGACTCACCACTATTTAACATTTTCACTATTTCATCAAATGTCATATCACCTTTAAAAATATAACTACCAAACTTAAATTCGCTACCCTGTTCCTTAGTTTTACACAAAAACTTAAAGTGACCAGCACTATCTACAACATTGTTGTCGGCTAATATTTGAGCAATATCATCTACATTAGAGCCTTCTGGAATATCTACATTTATGCTATCTTCTGGTGAACCAACACCTATATTGGTGGAAAGCATTTTACCAGCAAAAAGCGTCAATAAAATAGCTATAACTACAAGAATTACAACTACTACAACAGGTCCTTTATTTTTATTCTTTCGCTTCTTTTTATTTTTTCTTCTGTCACTTGCCATAATTAACCTCCATTAATGTTAAACCATTTGGAACTAATGTTTTACCTGCTCTTGCCCTATCTTTGGAATTAATTATATCTTCAATTTCACAAGGTTTAATTTTTCCTAATCCTACATAAACAAGAGTACCTGCCAAAATTCTCACCATATTGTACAAAAAGCCACTGCCACGAACTCTTATACACACAATATTATTATCTTTTTCAACTTCAAGAGAATATATAGTTCTAACAGTTGTTTTTGCTGTTGAACCACTAGCACAAAAAGCCTTGAAATCGTGTTCACCAATAAAATATTTACAAGCCTCTCTCATTTTATCCACATCTAACTTATATCTAACAAAATCAGTATACTTAATTAATTTAGGATTTTTAAATTCAGCATTTAATATTTTATATTCATAAGTTTTATCAATAACGCTGTATTGAGGATGAAAGTCCTCATCAACTTTCCTTGCACCAGTCACAACAATATCTTCAGGTAAAAAAGAATTAATAGCATAAGGCAACTTTTCAACAGGAATAGTCATTTTTTCACTAAAAACAACACCTTGAGCCATAGCGTGAACACCTGTATCAGTTCTTGATGCACCTCTTACTTCAACTTTTTTTCTTAAAAGAGCTGAAAGAGCCTCCTCAACTTTTTGCTGTACTGTTACAAAATTCTTTTGAATTTGCCAGCCATAATAACCACTTCCATCATAAGCAACTGTAAGTAAAACTTTCATAAATTACGCTCCAAAAAACAACCTTGACAACACTATAAGTATAGTAGCACCAATAACAACACTATAAGCAATAAAGTCATTTTTACCATACTTAAGCTGTTTCATTTTAGTTCTGTTTACATCTCCTCTATAACACCTAGCCTCCATAGCCATAGCAAGTTCATCAGCTCGTCTAAAAGCAGACACAAAAAGAGGTACAAGTAAAGGTATCATACTTTTAGCTTTTGCTACAAGTCCACCAGTATCAAAATCAGCACCTCTTGCCATTTGAGCCTTTTTAATTTTGTCTAGCTCATCAATAAGAGTTGGTATAAATCTTAAAGCTATTGACATCATCATTGCTATTTCGTGAGCAGGCACACCAATTTTTTTAGTCGGCTTTAAAAGTGCCTCTATACCCTCAGTAAGAGCAATAGGTGATGTAACAAGAGTTAGAACTGATGAGCCAAGTACTAGCATAACAAGCCTTATACAGAGTTTAGCTGAAATTATTACACCATCCATAGTTATTTTTAAAATTCCAAATGTAAAAATAACTTTTCCTGTTCTAATAAAAATCATATTAAGAACAACTGTGAAAACAATAATGGTTATAATACTTTTAAGACCTCTAAGCATCATTTTAAAAGGCACTTGGCAAAGTTTAATCATTAATATTAGAAGCAAAACACAAAATCCATATCCCACAACACCTTTAGCTAAAAATAATGCAGCAATATAAATAATCGTAGCCAATATTTTAGTTCTGGCATCAAGTCTGTGTATTACAGAATCAGCAGGATAGTACTGTCCTATTGTCAAATTCATTCTAATTCTTTAATGCAGAAACAAGTATTTCTGCTGCCTCCTTTACATTATAAATATTAGCTGGCACATTAAGCCCCATTTTTCTAAGCTCCAAAAATAAAAGTGTCATTTGAGGAGCATTAAGACCTATTTTAGTCAATTCATCTGCCTTACTAAACACATTGTCAACTGTATCATACATTGCAACTTGTCCCTTATTCATAACAAGAATTTTATCAGCAATATTAGCAATATCCTCCATTGAATGAGATACAAGTATAATGGTAATGCCTAAATCATTGTGCATTTTTTTAATATTACCAAGTATTTCATCTCTACCATAAGGGTCAAGACCAGCCATAGGTTCATCTAAAATAAGTATTTCAGGCTTCATAGCCAACACACTAGCAATAGCAACTCGTCTTTTTTGACCACCAGATAAATCAAAAGGAGATTTTTTATAAAAACTTTCGTCCATACCCACAAAAGCAAGAGCTTCTTTTATCCTCTTATCAAGTTCATCTCCACTTAATCCACAATTTTTAGGACCAAAAGCCACTTCATCGTATATTGTGCTTTCAAATATTTGATGTTCTGGATACTGGAATACAAGACCAATATTCTGTCTTATAAACTTTAACTTGCTTTTATCTGCATTTATATCTTGCCCTTTAAAATAAATTCCGCCTTCATTAGCCTTAACTAAAGCATTAAGGTGCTGTATAAGTGTAGACTTACCAGAACCAGTATGTCCAATAAGTCCAACAAAATCACCTTTATTAATAGTAATATTTACATTTTTAAGAGCAACTTTTTCAAAAGCAGTTTCCTTGCCATAAATATGAGTAAGATTTATAACTTCAAGTATAGGCTCAGAAATTTTAACTTGTTCCTGACTTTTTTCATATTTAAAATTATCAACAAAACCTATTTCTTTAGCTTTATTTAAAAATTCATCAATACTTAAAATGTCATTAGGCATTTTATTATTTTTTTTATTTATTAAATAAGAAAGCTCTGTAATTTGAGGAACATCTAAATAAAGCTCTCTCATTTTTTCCACATTTTTAAATACTTCTCTAGGAGCACCCTCTATTGCAATTTCACCATCATTAATTACATATATTTTGTCGGCTAAGGCAGCCTCCTCCATATAATGAGTAATAAGAACAATAGTAATACCCTCTTCATTATTTAACCTAGTTATAGTATCCATTACTTCTTTCCTGCCTAAAGGGTCAAGCATAGCTGTCGGCTCATCTAAAACAATACATTCAGGCTTCATTGCAAGAATACCAGCAATAGCAACTCTTTGCTTTTGACCACCAGACAAATAAGCAGGTGCAGACTTTCTGAACTCCTCCATACTTACAGCTTTTAGTGCAATATCTACATTTTTAACAATTTCTTCAGGAGGCATACCAATATTTTCTGGACCAAAAGCAACATCTTCTTCAACAACAGTGGCTATAATTTGGTTATCAGGATTTTGAAACACCATACCAACATTTTGTCTTATATCCCATATATTATTTTCATTAGAAGCATCAAGTCCACGGACATAAAGTGTACCATCAGTAAGCATATTAAGTCCATTAACAAGTTTAGCAAAAGTTGACTTGCCAGAACCATTATGACCTAATACAGAAACAAACTCCCCCTTTTTAACATTAATATCCACTCCTTTGAGAGCCTTAATAACTTCTTTTTTGTTATTTACATCATCAAATTTTGTATATTCATATTTTAAGTCTTTACTTTTAATAAAGTCCATAATTAGCCCTCACATTATATTATAATTCATTTTATTATACACCAATATATAAAATTAATCAAGAATTTACAATAAAAAACGGAGAATTCAACTCTGCGTTTAAATTCTCCTTAATTCTTATATATTCCTGTATATACTTCCTTGTGTGTAAAGAGCAACAGCAGGATTATGACCTGTAACTCTATCTTTAACAATAAGCACTGTTACAGGTGCCTCTGAATATCTTATAAAAAGTGAATCGTGTCCTACACATAGACCAATAAGTATATTTAAATCTGTTTTTTCTCTGTTTAATATTTTTGCCTGCATAATAGGATTACACATAGACTCATACTTAGCACCCTTTGTAAGTGTGTTTTCTTTTGGAATACCTATTTCAGACTTTTCAACAGCACCGATTTTACAGCCTACAGCATAGTATTCGATACCATAAGATTTAAGTATTTTAGCAAATATTCCAGCCTCATTTAATAAACCCACACAAGTTGCAATGCCAACTTTTTTAGCTCCATATCTTTTAATAAACTCAATAGTTTCTTGAACTCTTGTATACTTGCCATAAAACTGACTTTCAACTTCAGCACCTATTAATGCAAGTCTATTATTAATTTCATCATTTAAATATAGTTCCTTTGCTTCCTCAAGAAGTTCCCTATCAACATATTTAGTAAGACAAAATTCTGGATACTTATTTTCTTCCTTATTCATACAAGCCTTAACCCTGCATTCTGCACAGGTAAGGCATTTATTAAAATTATTTTCTTTGTTCAATTATATCCCTCTTTTCATTAATTACAGCAATCAGGTATTACATCAGTAGTGGTTTCGCAACATTCACTAGTTGGCTCTATACAGCAATCTTCTACTGTGTTTACTGAATTATTTAATGCAGTATTAACTGTAAGAATATCTGCATCTGTTAATCCATCAAAATTTAATACAGCATTTTCAATAAATTCGCTAGAATTTCTATCAGGACTAATAAGACCTATAGCCTGTAAATCAGGGACAGTAGTTTTTAAAGCCTCATAACCACCTTCTAACGCCGGCTTATAGTTATATGTAGACAATACCTGTGCGTTAAACTGAGCATTTCCTGCCACCCAATTTTTCTCAACTTGAATTTTAGCTGTTTCTTCTTTATTATTTTCAACCCACTGTGACGCCTTCATAATAGCCCTTGTAAACTTTTCGGCAACTTCTGGATGATTTTTAGCAACATCACCTGTTACAAAACTTATACAGCAATATTCATTTTTATATTCATCATCTTTAGCTGTGTCTATAATTGTTTTTAAATTATAATCTCTTTCAGCTATAGACGCCTTAGGGTCACCTAAAACTATAGCATCTATTGCACCTTTTTGAAGTGCTTGTGCAAGGTCACTTTCAGAATATACAACAAATTCAACATCACTGTTATCAAGAGATGCATTAAGACCAGCGTGATAAAGGGAGCGCCTTGTTATAATTGTACCAGCGGCACCAAGTCCTCCTGTACCGACTTTTTTCCCTTTTAAATCAGCAACAGACTTGATGTCTGAGTTTTGAGGAACTAAAAGCTTTGTACATCCTGTATGTATACCTGCAGTGACTTTAATGTCCAAACCATTTTCTATTGGTTGTAAATATTTACCTAACAAACCAAATCCTGCATCTACCTGTCCTGAACCTATAGCCTCAGCCATATGTGCCGCATCAGCCTTTACCATTTCAAATTTAAGTCCCTCTGCCTCAAAAAATCCCTTTTCAACACCCATTTGTATAGGTGCCTCACAAAGAGAATTGTTATATGCTATTTTTAATACAAAGTCATCATCATTTTCTCCTACAGCACTTTTTGTGTTTTCTCCACAACCTGTCAACAATAATAACGCTGACATCAACAAAGCCGATAATTTAGTAACTGTTTTTTTCATTTTATCCTCCTTAAATGTAGTAGCTTGGTTCTTCTTCGTGACCAGCGAAATTCAGAACCTTTAAAATTTCAGAGCGAAGCCTTAAAAATTCAGGATTGCTTCTTGCCCGTGGTCTTGCTAGTTTAACATCTATTATTTCCTCAATTTTGGCAGGTCTTGGACTCATAACAACAACTTTATCCGAAAGATATATTGCCTCATCAACATCGTGTGTAACCATTACAACGGTCATATGTTTTTCTTTCCATATTTTTAAAATTTCATCTTGCATATTCATTCTTGTAAAAGCATCAAGAGCACCTAATGACTCATCCATTAAAAGTACCTTTGGATGACCTACAAGTGCTCTCGCTATTGCTACTCTCTGAGCCATACCTCCAGACAACTGATGAGGAAAATTCTTTTCAAATCCTTTTAAGCCTACAAGGTCAATATATTCATTAACAAGACCTTTATTTTCCTTGTATATTTTTCTTGCTCTCAAACCAAAAGCAATGTTATCATATACATTTAACCAAGGAAAAAGCGTCGGATTTTGAAACACAAGACCTCTATCATAGCTAGCCTCCTCTATCTTATTATCATCTAAAATAATCTGACCTGAATCCGCCTTAATAAGACCTGCTATAAGCCTTAAAAGTGTTGACTTTCCACAACCTGACGGACCTATAAAGCAAACAAAAGAACCAGCCTTAATATCAAGACTAATATTAGTCAATGCTCTTATCAGTTCTCCATCAACATTAAAAAATGTTTTGGTTACATTATTAACATTGATTCTTCCTAAATCTACCATTTTATCATTCCCTTCTGCCATATCAAAACTCTGTCCCTAACCTTAAACAATAATGTTACAAGAAGTGAAAATACAACTGCAATTACAATTAAACCTCCATATACATTAGCATAACTCATCATTTCTTTTTCCCAGTTCACATACCATCCAATGCCATATTTAGCACCAACCATTTCTGCTGTCATTAATGTTACAAAAGCAGAACTACTACCATTAAATATGCCTAAAAATATACTTGGCATTGCTGCTGGTATGCCTACTTTAAATATTTTATAAATAACACTTGCACCAAGTGTTGATGAAACCTCAAACATAGAGTTAGTTATGTTTTTTATACCACTACTTGTCATTATATTAACAGGAAACCAGACAGAAAGTCCTATAAGAAAACAGCTTGCTGAAACAGCAGATGGAAAACACACAAGCACAAGAGGAATCCACGCAGTAGCAGGAATAGGTCCTAAAAACCTTATAATAGGACTTAACCAATAGGAAATTTTTTTATTAAAACCAATACCTACACCTGTTACAATACCAGCCAAAGTACCACCTAAAAATCCTATAAATAGCAGTCTTGCCGAATATAGCAGACATTTTAAAATCAAAATTCTATCTTCAACTATTGCTTCTATTACTTTTGAATTAGAAGGAAAATATATAACAGGTAATAAGGCAAACTTTTCAGTAATTAAATTTATAGTTGCTATTAATATTATTATTCCTGATATAAAGGGGGCTTTTCTTTTATATTTATCAGCAGCTTTTCTGATAAAAGTGCAGTAAAGTGCCATTACAAATGCCAATATAACAACTAAAATATTTATAAACAAATAGTAATCAAATTTTATATTGGACTGAGATTGTTTCGCAGGAATTAAAAAGTCAATAAGTAATGAAATCACACTCCCTATAAACGGTAACCAAATAACCACTTTGTTCACTTCCTTTTTCATATTATTCATATTTATTTTATATGATTTATTTGTAAAAATTATCCCTCAATCCCTTTCGGCATTGAGGGTATTATTTTTTTAATATTTCATTACTTTATTGCCTTAAACGCTTCGTCTAAGTCCTCAATAATATCATCAATGTTTTCAGTACCAATAGAAAGTCTAATAGTGTTAGGCTTAATACCTTGGTCTAAAAGTTCTTCCTCTGTGCACTGGCTATGTGTAGTTGTTGCTGGGTGAATAACAAGTGACTTAACATCAGCAACATTTGCAAGAAGTGAGAATAACTCAAGGTTATCAATAAAGTCCTTAGCCTTCTGTGCATCGCCCTTAATTTCAAATGTAAATATAGAACCACCACCATTAGGGAAATACTTAGCATAAAGTCTCTGCTGTTCTGGGTCATCAGATACAGATGGATGATGAACAGCCTCAACCTGTGGGTGATTATTAAGATACTTAACAACCTTTAAAGCATTAGAAACATGTCTTTCTACTCTTAAAGAAAGTGTTTCAAGTCCCTGAAGGAAAATAAATGAATGTATAGGTGAAATTGTTGCACCAGTATCTCTTAATAAAATAGCTCTAATCTTAGTTACAAAAGCAGCAGGACCTACAGCCTTAGTAAAGCTAATGCCATGGTAACTTGGATTTGGTTCAGTTAAAGAAGCAAACTTTCCAGATGCCTCCCAATCAAACTTACCACTATCTACAATAACACCACCAATAGTAGTACCGTGTCCACCAATAAATTTAGTTGCAGAATGAACTACAATATCTGCACCATACTCTATAGGTCTAACTAAATAAGGAGTAGCAAATGTTGAGTCAACAACAAGAGGAATTTTATGCTTGTGCGCAATTTCAGCAATCTTTTCAATATCCACTACATCAGAGTTAGGATTACCTAAAGTTTCAATATAAACAGCCTTAGTATTATCCTGAATAGCATTTTCTACTTCATTATAGTCAAAAATATTAACAAATGTTGTACTAATACCATACTGTGGTAAAGTATGAGCCAATAGGTTATATGTACCACCATAAATGTTCTTAGCAGATACAATATGGTCACCATTTTGTGCAAGATTCTGAATAGTATAAGAAACAGCAGCAGCACCAGATGCAACAGCAAGTGCAGCTACACCACCTTCAAGAGCAGCTATTCTTCTTTCAAAAACATCTTCAGTAGGATTAGTAAGTCTGCCATAAATATTACCAGAATCAGTTAAATTAAATCTAGCTGCAGCGTGATTACTATTTTTAAATACATAAGATGATGTCTGGTAAATAGGTACAGCTCTAGCATCTGTAACTGGATCCGGACTTTCCTGACCTACATGGAGCTGTAAAGTTTCAAATTTAAAATTTCTTTCGTTTCTAGTTTTTTTACTCATTTTTTATACCTCGTTCTTTCTTAAAATATATCGTTTAATTATATAAAATTTTTATATTTTTCATAAAATCAAAATTACTACCACAGCAATATTACAACTTAATCAGCAAAAAGCTGAGTTGACAAGTATCTATCACCAGTATCTGGTAATAATACTACAATATTCTTACCCTTGTTTTCTTCTCTCTTGGCAAGTTCCACTGCTGCCCAAAGAGCTGCACCTGAAGATATACCAACAATAACACCTTCACTTCTTGCAAAAGCCTTGCCAGTATTAAAGGCATCATCATTATCTACAGGAATAACTTCATCATAGATATTTGTATCGAGAGTTTCCGGAATAAATCCAGCACCAATGCCCTGAATTTTATGAGGACCTGCGTGACCTTCAGTAAGCACAGGAGATGTCTTGGGTTCAACTGCAACAACCTTAATATTAGGGTTATGTGACTTTAAGTATTCACCTACACCAGTAATAGTACCACCAGTACCTATACCAGCCACAAAAATATCAACATTGCCATCAGTATCATTCCAAATTTCCGGACCAGTAGTTGCCTTGTGAGCCTCTGGATTTGCAGGATTTACAAACTGACCAAGTATAATTGAATTTTCAATTTCTTGATTAAGCTCATCAGCTTTAGCAATAGCACCTTTCATACCACTTGCACCATCAGTAAGAACAACTTCTGCACCATAAGCCTTAAGCAAATTTCTTCTTTCAATACTCATTGTTTCTGGCATAGTAAGTATAGCCTTGTAACCCTTAGCTGTAGCAACTGCAGCAATACCAATACCAGTGTTACCACTTGTTGGCTCAATAATTGTAGCACCAGGTTTAAGTTTTCCTTTTTTTTCTGCATCTTCAACCATAGCAAGAGCAATTCTATCTTTAACACTTCCAGCAGGATTAAAATATTCAAGCTTTGCATAAATATTATCAACACCTGATTTCTTGTTAAAATTGTTCAACTTTAAAAGAGGTGTAGAACCAATTAATTCTGTCATACTATTATAAATTTTTGCCATTTTTAAACCGCCTTTCATTATTCATATAATTCATACTGGTTTTATATGTTTTTGTTTTGTTGAAATTAATATATCATACTTTTCATACTTTGTCAATAGGTAATTTATAAATTTTAAAAAAATAAAACCTTATATAACCAATGTTATACAAGGCTTTAATCTCTGTAATACTATTGGTAACTTATATTGCCTAAACTTATAAATATTTTAATCCTAATTGTTTTAAAGTTAAATATTATAATCATTACCTATTTTTGCATTATACTTATCAATTAAGTCTGCAAGAGTTACATTATCAACTACATTATTTATTGCATTATAAAGTTGTTTCCAAAGTTCCAAAGTAATACAGTCATCACATCTGTCACAAGTATTAATATCATCTTCAAGACAAGCTACTGGTGCAAGACTGCCTTCAGTAAGTCTAAGTATCATACCTACTGTATAATCCTCTGGATTTTTAGCCAATTTATAGCCACCCTTAGAACCTCTAAGTCCCTTTACAAAGCCAGCTTTAACCAATATAGTAATTATTTGCTCTAAATATTTAACTGAAATTTCTTGTCTTTCACTTACAGTTTTTAAGGGGATATACTCTCCTGTATTATTTAATGCCAAATCAAGCATTAATCTTAAGGCATATCTTCCTTTTGTCGAAATCTTCATATTACACCTCCACTCATTTATAATTCATATTGGTATACTATGATTATATAACTAATAAATTAATTTGTCAAATTTATTTGCTGTATTTTAAAAGTATCAGTTCTACACCTAGTTTAGATGTCATTACACCAGACTTTATGTTACTGTCACAATTGGCACAATCCTCTAATGCTTTTATAAGAACAGTCAATTTAAAGTTTTTAGCTTGATTAAGGCAATTATTTACAACAAAATCTCTTAATTTAAGTTCTGCTGCTATTTGTCTGCTATTATAATTCTTTTTATTTTGTAAATATTTACATTGTAACATAAGTCTAAATTGTCTAGCAATCATAGCTAGTATACCTATAGGTTCTTCTCCTTCAAATATCATATTATTGTATATTTCTAGAGCCTTATCTGTATTTTTATTGCCCATAGCAGCCACCATATTAAATATGTTGACTTCTGCCGACTTTGTACAAGCTATGTCAATATCTTTATTTTCTACTTTATTATTACCAACATAAGCTAAAAGTTTATCAAGTTCAGCCTTTAAATGTTTCATATCATTACCAATATTTCTAACAAAATAATTAGCTGTATTATTATCAAGTTGATTACCAGACTCTTTTTTAACCCACTCCGTCAACTCTTTTATATCTTGATAATTGATTTCACAACAATATCCAACCTTTTTAACAGCTTTGTAAAGAGAGTTTCTTTTGTCAACATTTTCATTAGTAAATAAGTATACACAGCCATTTGGAATATTTTTGATAGCATCAACCATAGCTGTAGTATCAATTTTTCTTCCATCTTTAAAAAGTCCGGAATTATCCACCACAACTAATCTGTACTCACTAAAAAACGGAGCAGTATCTCCTGCATTAATTATTTTGTTAACATCACAGTTATTGCCTTCAAAAATATCCATATTCATCATAGCATTTTCTTTATTTACAATGCTATTTTTCAGCAATTCTGTATACTCTTTTACTAAATAGCTTTCTTCACCATATATTAAATATGCACTTTTATAAGCCCCCGACTTTATATCACTATTAATTTGCTTCAATTTTAACCTCTTGAAATTTTAAGGACAAATACTTTGCCCCTTTTATTTACTATAAACCTTTTACAACTTCTGAAATTTCTTTAATTTTACTATCTCTTGCATTTGTAAGAGTAGCATTAGCATTTACAAGTTTGTTATTCTGTACTTTAAAGCTATTAATCATAGTTGTTTTAGTACTATCAATTTCTAAAACTTGAACATAAAATAAATTCTTATTAGAGCCGTCTTCGTTTTCTGTATATTCAAAGTCTAAAATTTTACTAACAGCCATAACATCTTTACCTAAAGTATTTTTAAGTTCATCCTCTGTCTTCGCTAGAGAATAACCCTCTGGCAAATCATTAACACTGTAATTAACCATATCTTTATCCTTTGCTATAACAAAAGATTCTCCATTATCTGCAGTTTTTTCCCAGCCATTACCTGGTAAAGTAACCTCAACACCAAAGGTATCTGATTTTACAGTTTCTGAACCACAACCAGTCATTAATATTATAGGTAAAGCTACCACAATCCCATAAATAATCTTTTTCATTTTAATATTCCTTTCTTTACATTACATAACACAGCAATCTTATTTTTTTATTATATCACCATTAAAAACATTAGTCAAAGTAAAATACATAAAATTTTTATTACTTTAATTGACAGAACTATTAAAGTGTGATATATTATTTTTACAGGTGCAGAAATAGAGGTCTATATTTTCTGCAATTTTATATTTGAAAGGACGGATTTTTAATGAAAAAACTTTTAAGTGTTTTACTTGCAATGTCTTTAGGCTTTGCTGTAGTTGGATGTGGCAGTACAGCAAGTAACAATAATTCATCAAGTGAAGCAACAACTGAAACTGGTGCAAACAACACTACTTCAGGAGAGAAAATTATTATAGGTCTTGATGACCAGTTTCCACCAATGGGCTTTAGAGATGAAAACAATGAAATTGTAGGTTTTGATATTGATTTAGCTAAAGCTGCTGGTGAAAAAATGGGTGTAGATGTAGAATTTCAGCCTATTGATTGGGACAGTAAGGAGCTTGAGCTTAATTCAGGCAAAATCGACTTAATTTGGAACGGTTTTTCAATTACTGATGAAAGAAAAGAAACTATGGACTTTACAGAGCCATATCTTGATAACAAAATGATTATTATTGTAAATGAAGGCTCTGATATTAAAACAAAGGCTGACCTTGCTGGCAAGAATGTAGGTATTCAAGATGGTTCTTCTGCTGTAGATGCAGTTGAAAAAGATGATATTCATAATGACTTTTCTTCAATGCCAACTTATGACACAAATATATTAGCATTATCAGACCTTGAAGTTGGTAGAATTGATGCTGTAGTTGCCGACCAAGTTGTCGTAAAATACTATTTATCACAGAACCCAGACAAGAAGTTCGTTATTCTTGATGATGACTTTGGTTCAGAAGTTTATGGTGTTGCTGCTAAAAAGGGTAATACTGAATTAATAAACAAACTTCAAACAGCATTCGATGAATTATCAGAAGATGGTACATCTGCTGAAATTTCTAAAAAGTGGTTTGGAGAAGATATTGTAGTACACAACAAATAATTAAGTAAGCTAAAAGGGCTGTACAACAGCTCTTTTTCTTTGTTATTATGTATAAGGAGTGAAAAAATGGATATATTATCCTGGATTGGTCAAATGTTGATAGGCTGTAAATTAACAGTATCTCTTTTTATGGTAACTATTATACTATCAATTCCTTTAGGTTTAATTTTGACTTTTCTGTATACAGGAAAAAATAAAATTATTAATTACATAGTAGGTTTCTATATACTTATTATGCGTGGCACACCGCTGCTTTTACAAATATTTTTTATATACTTTGGTTTACCATATATACCATTTATAGGCAAATACCTTGTTATAAGTGATAGATTTACTGCTGGTGCTATTGCATTTATACTTAATTATGGTGCTTATTTTGCTGAAATATTTAGAGGTGGTATACTTTCAGTTGACAAGGGACAATATGAGGCAGCTAAGGTACTTGGTATAAGTGAAATTCAAACTAAATTTAAAATAGTTATACCTCAAATGTTTAGAATTTCATTGCCAGCAGTTGCCAATGAAACAATAATACTTTTGAAAGATACTGCATTAATTACTACACTTGGTCTTTCAGATTTATTAAAAGTAACTAACAACATTGTAAATAGAACAACAAATGTATCCGCCTATGCTGTAGCTGCTGCTTTTTATTTAATTATAAGTTATCTTCTATCTGTATTATTTAAAAAACTAGAAAAGAAATTTGAATTTTAGGAGGAAAGGTATGTACGAAATAGAAGCAAAAAATGTTAAAAAAAGCTTTGGTAGCCTTGAAGTATTAAAGGGTGTAAGCCTTAATGTTTCAAAAGGTGAAGTTGTAGCCATACTTGGACCTTCAGGCTCAGGCAAAAGTACATTTTTAAGAAGTCTAATAGACTTAGAAATTATAGATGATGGCGATATTTCCATTGCAGGCAAACAATTATGTAAAAACGGCAAATACCCACATAATAAAGAAAAAACACAAATACTTTCAAAAGCAGGTATGGTTTTTCAGCACTTTAATTTATTTCCACATATGTCAATTAAAAAAAATCTTATGTGTGCTCCACTTTTAAACAAACAAGCAAGCAAAGCTGAAATTGAAAAAATGGCTGTTGAAATGCTTAGAAAGGTCGGACTTGAAGACAAATTAAATGTTATGCCATCTACTCTCTCTGGTGGTCAAAAACAGAGAGTAGCTATAGCAAGAGCATTAATGAGAAATCCAGAAATTATACTTTTTGACGAACCAACATCAGCTCTTGACCCAGAACTTACTGGTGAGGTTTTAAATGTAATAGCAGACCTTGCAAAAGATGGAATTACTATGGTTATAGTTACTCACGAAATGGGATTTGCTAAAGAAGTAGCTGACAAAATTGTATTTATGTATGGCGGGGTTGTCCTTGAAGAAAATACACCTGATGTTATATTTAACAATCCGGCTAATGAAAGAACTCGTTCGTTTATACAATCAGTTCTTAAATAATTGTAACTATAAGGCAACACAATTATGTGTTGCCTCAGATTGTCGATAAACCCAGTTTCAAATTAGAAACTGGGTTTATCATTGTAAAAATATATTCAATTAAGGATAAATTTTCAAATAT
>UQRG01000011.1 GCA_900543365.1 uncultured Eubacterium sp.
AATTTTTATAAAAAAAATTAATTTTGCTCTTTACAAAGCTAAAGTGTTGTGCTATACTATATTCAATTTCAAATTAATGTCGATGATTAAGAAGAGTAATCTTAAATTAAGGCTACAGAGAGCTAACGGTTGGTGGAAGTTAGTGCTAAGATTTTGGATGAATGGGCTTATGAGACTTGCGGTGAAAAGGAAAATTATAATTAAGTTTTCCACATTTAGTAGCTTGCAACGGGTTCTCCCGTTATAGAGACAGGATATGTTTGTATCTGGGATTGGTGGCTTTACTAGGAGTATTTTTAACCTTGTCCAATTCGGGCAAGGTTTTTTTGTTTGTATAAATACCCAATATTAATTAAATAATTCTCTATCGACAGATTGAAATTAAAATTTATTTTTGAAGGAGAATTAAAATTATGAGAAATTTGAAAACTTATGTAAGGGAATTTTCTGGAGATACTGAAACGCCTATTACTATTTTTTATAAATATGTAGGTGATGAAAAAGGTTTTCTTTTAGAAAGTCGTGGTGAAGGCAAAACTAACTTCTCAATTATGGGTAAAAATCCTATGGCAATATTAAGTGGCAATGATGAGCTTATTATTGATGAAAAGGGTAACAAAACTGTTGTAAAGGGAAAACTTTTAGACGGTGTAAAAGACTATATTAAGAGTATAAATGTAACTGATGATTACAACCTTCCTTTTACTGGTGGTGCTGTTGGTGCTATAGGTTATGATATTATTAAACAATATGAAAAAATACCTGCAATTAATAGGGAAGTTGTAGATACTCCTACAGTCCACTTAATGGTATTTGATGAATTTATTATTTACGACCATTTACACGATAGGATTAAAATTGTTGTTCTTGCTGACAATGAAAAAAATGCTAATGTTGTTCTTGATAGAATGGAAAAAGAGGTTATGTCCTCTGTTCCTGCTGAACACTATACTGTTAAAGAACCGTCTTCTATAAAATTTACTTCTAATATGACTAAGGAAAAGTATGAGTCCATTGTTGAACAGGCTAAAAAGTATATTTATGAAGGTGATATTTTTCAAGTAGTTCTTTCACAAAGATTAACAGCTAAGACTATTGATAAACCTATTGACCTTTATAGAAGGTTAAGGGCAATTAATCCATCTCCATATCTTTTTTACTTTAACTTTGAAGATTATTGTGTTGCGGGTTCTTCTCCTGAAATGCTTGTTGAGGTAAAAGGTGACAATGTTAAGACTTGTCCTATTGCTGGTACAAGGAAAAGAGGTAAAACTCTTAAAGAAGATATAGAAATTGCCAATGGACTTTTAGATGACCCTAAGGAAAAGGCAGAGCATACAATGCTTGTTGACCTTGCCAGAAATGATATGGGAAGAATAGCGGAAATAGGCAGTGTTAAAATAAAGGAATTTATGCAGGTTCATTATTATTCTCATGTTATGCATCTTGTTACCCTTGTTGAGGGCACTAAGCGAAAAGCTGTAGACAGTTTTGATGTACTTTCAACTTTCTTACCAGCAGGTACTCTTTCAGGTGCTCCTAAAATAAGAGCTATGGAAATTATTGAGGAACTTGAAGAAGAAAAAAGAGGTCTTTATGGTGGTGCTGTAGGCTACTTTGATTTTAATGGAAATATGGATACTTGCATTGCTATTAGAACTATGATTATTAAAAATGATAATGTTTATATGCAGGCAGGTGCAGGTATTGTAGCTGACTCTGTGCCAGAAATGGAATATGAGGAAAGTCATAATAAAGTTAGAGCCTTAGTTAAGACAATAGGAGGGGAAGTATAATGATAGTTTTGGTTGATAATTATGATAGTTTTACATTTAATCTATATCAATATATAGGTGAATTTGATAAAGATATTAGAGTATTTAGAAATGATGAAATTAATGGTAAAACAATACTTGAAATGAATCCGGATAGAGTTGTTATTTCTCCTGGACCTAAAACTCCAGAGGAGGCAGGTAATTCTATTGAAATCATTAAAACTGTTGGTGGCAAAATCCCTATTTTGGGTGTTTGCCTTGGACATCAGTCAATAGCTGTTGCCTATGGTGCAGTTGTTACTAATGCTAAAGAACTTTGCCACGGCAAGTATTCATTTATGAATCATAACGGCAAGGGAATATTTGAAGGTTGCCCACAGCCTATGAAGGTTGCAAGATACCATTCATTATCTGTTAAGGCAGATACTGTTCCAAATTGTCTTGAAGTTACAGCTACAGCTGAGGGGGAAATAATGGCTATAAAGCATAAGGAATATGATGTTGTTGGTTTACAGTTTCATCCTGAAAGTATTAATACTCCTGATGGTATGAAACTTATTGAAAATTTTGTAGGAGGTAAGTTTTAATTATGATATTAGATGATATAGTAAAAGTTAAAAAAGAATATCTCCTTAATAGTGACTATAAGTTTGAACATAAAAGGCTTTACAAGGCAATGGAAAAACCAGTAGCAAATTTTAAGGATGCAATGCTTAAGCCTGGCTTATCTATAATAGGTGAAGTCAAAAAGGCATCTCCATCAAGAGGGCTTATAAAACCTGATTTTAAGCCGGTTGAAATTGCTAAGGAATATGATGGAGCTGTTGATGCCATATCTGTACTTACTGAAGAAAAGTTTTTTATGGGTAGTCCTGAATATTTAGAGGCTATACATAGAGAAGTTAATCTTCCTCTTTTAAGAAAAGATTTTGTTATTAGTCCTTTGCAGATATTTGAGGCTAGAGAAATGGGAGCATCAACTATACTTCTTATTGCGGCTGTTTTAAATGATGTGAGAGTTTTGAGAGAATATATAAATATAACAAGAGGAGTTGGCATTGAACCTTTAGTTGAAACTCATAATGAGGAAGAAATTGACCTTGCCTTAAATGCAGGAGCAGATATTATAGGTATTAACAATAGAAACTTAAAGGATTTTAGTGAAGATATTTACACAACTGTAAAATTGAGGAAACTTATACCTAATAATAAAATTGTTTTAAGTGAAAGCTCTATTCATACTGTTGAGGATGTTAAAATTTTAAAGCAAGCAAACATAAATGGTATTTTAGTTGGTGAAAGTTTTATGAAATGTAATAATATAAAACTTAAAGCAAGGGAGTTTAAAGATGCCTATGAAAGTTAAAATTTGTGGTTTAAGACGAGTAGAAGATGCTTTAATGTTAAATGAATTTGAAAATATTGGTTATGCTGGTATTGTATTTGCCAATACAAAGAGAAAAGTAGAAGTGGAAGATGCTGTTGCAATAAGAAAAGCTTTAAGAAGTGATATTAAAGTTGTTGGAATATTTACTGAAACATCGGCTAAAGATGTTTCAAAAATAGCAAGGGCAGTTGGGCTTGATATTTGTCAGCTACATTCTAATGAAACTAATGAAGACTGCTGTAAAGTTGGTACTACTGTTTGGAAAGCCATAAGAGTTAAAAATGCTGAAAGTCTTAAGGAGGCAGAAAACTTTACCAATGCTCAGGGATTTGTACTTGATAAATATAAGGCTGATGAATATGGAGGAACAGGTGAAGCATTTAACTGGAATATAGCGTCAGATTTTAGTAAAAAACATTTTACTATATTAGCAGGAGGACTTAATAAAGACAATATTATTAATGCTATTGAAATAGTTAAGCCGAATGTTGTGGACTTAAGTTCTTCTGTAGAAACAAATGGATATAAAGATTATAACAAGATAAAGGAATTTATGGAAAGGATTGAACAAAATGGAATTAAATAAGGATTTTGGACAGTATGGTGGTCAGTTTGTACCAGAAACATTAATGAGTATTTTAAAGGTACTTGAAAAGGAGTATGAACAATATTGCTTTACAGAGAAATTTAAAAATGATTATATGTATTATATGAAGCAATATGTAGGTAGACCTTCAAATTTGTACTATGCTGAAAGGCTTACTAATGAACTTGGTGGAGCTAAGATTTATTTAAAGAGAGAGGACTTAAATCATACTGGTGCTCACAAAATCAATAATGCTATTGCACAGGCACTTCTTGCAAAACATATGGGAAAAACTAAGGTTATTGCTGAAACTGGAGCAGGTCAGCACGGTGTTGCTACAGCTACAGCAGCAGCACTTTTTGGTATGGAGTGCGAAGTTTATATGGGTGTTGAGGATATTGAAAGACAAAAACTCAATGTTTTTAGAATGGAGCTTTTAGGAGCTAAAGTTGTTCCGGTTTCAAGTGGTACAGGTACACTCAAGGATGCTACCAATGAGGCTATTAGGACTTGGGTTGCAAGAGCAGAGGATACATTTTATATTATTGGTTCTGCTGTAGGTCCTCACCCATACCCAACAATGGTTAGAAATTTCCAAAAGATTATTGGTGAGGAAACTAAAAAGCAGATTATAGAAATGGAGGGCAGACTTCCAAATAGAGTTTATGCTTGTGTTGGAGGTGGCTCTAATTCAATTGGTATGTTCTATCCTTTTATTGAAAATAAGGAAGTTGAGCTTGTTGGTGTTGAGGCTGCCGGTCACGGTGTTGAAACTGGTGAACACGCAGTAGCATTTTCTCCAGAGTCTAAGGTTGGTGTTTTACACGGTATGAAAACCGTACTTTTACAGGACGATGATGGTCTTGTTAAGCCTGTTTACTCTATTAGTGCTGGTCTTGACTATCCAGGTGTAGGTCCTGAACACGCATATCTTCACGATATTGGTAGAGTTGAATATACTTCTGTTACTGATGATGAGGCTATTAATGCTTTTATGACACTTTGTAAATTAGAAGGTATTATGCCTGCTATTGAAAGTTCTCACGCTTTAGCACAGGTTATTAAGGAAGCACCAAAAATGAATAAGGATAAAGTACTTGTTGTTAATTTGTCAGGCAGAGGTGACAAAGATGTACATACTGTTGCTAAGTACTTTGGAAAGGAGATTTAATTATAATGAATAGGATAGATAAGAAGTTTCAAGAATTAAAGGAAAATGGTAAAAAAGCATTAATTCCATATATTTGTTCCGGTGACCCATCAATTGAAATGACTGAGAAACTTGTTTATGCTCTTGAGGAGGCTGGTGCAGATATTGTTGAGCTTGGTATTCCTTTTTCTGACCCATTAGCAGATGGACCTGTTATTCAGGCTGCCGGTTTAAGAGCCTTTGCATCAGGCTATAGACTTTCTGATACATTTAAGGTAGTTGAAAATGTTAGAAAGAAAAGTGAAATTCCTATTGTAATTATGGTTTATTATAGTTCAATTATTGGTTTTGGCAAGGAGGACTTTTTGAATAGATGTGTTAAGTCTGGTGTTGACGGTCTTATTATTCCAGACCTTCCTTATGAAGAATATGATGAGTTTAAGCCTATGGTTGATAAAACTAATATTTATATGATTCCTCTTGTGGGTCTTACATCTGGTGATAGAATTCCTATGCTTGTTAAAGAGGCTAAGGGCTTTGTTTATTGTGTATCATCAATGGGTGTTACTGGTGTTAGAAAGGAATTTGATTCAAGAGTTGAAGGCTTTGTAAGAGAAGTAAAAAAACATACTGATACACCAGCTTGTATTGGCTTTGGTATATCTAGTAAGGAAGATATTGATAAGTTTGAGTCTTATGCAGACGGTTGTATAGTAGGTTCTGCTATTGTTAGAAAAATTTTTGACTGTGGCTGTGACCTTGATAAGGTTAAGGAATTTGTTAAGAGTTTAAAGTAATAAATTAATGCTTATAATAAAATTGGATTCTCATATAAATATTAATTTAACAAACTGTCACTCAACCCTCCTTTTACTAATAAAATAAAGTAGAAGGAGGGTTTTTATGTTAAGTGAGAGAGCTATATTTTACTACAATAAGGGTTATAATTGTGCCCAATGTATACTAAAGGCTTGCGAAGATGAATACAACATTAATATTTCAAATGACTGTATTAATTCAGCAGGAGGTCTTTACAATGGTTTGGGAGTAGGTAGTTGTTGTGGAGTTTTGATTGCATCAATAATGGTTATAGGTATACTTTGTGATAATGTGCCTTTTTATCGTCTTGAAATGGCAGAAAGGTTTAATTGTGAATTTGGCAGTTTAAGCTGCTATAAGCTGAAAAAGGATAACAACTGTTGTAAACTAATAGAGGTTTCTTGCAATATATTAGCTGATATAATTGACAAGGGGCAAAAAAAATATTAGACTATTAATAGGTAAAATTTTAATTTACCAATATGATAAATTATTTTTGGAGGTAACAAAGTGGATATAAATAAAATTTTGAGCAAGGTAGACCACACTCTTTTAAAACAAAGTGCAACTTGGAAAGAAATTAAGGAAATTTGTGACGATGGCATTAAGTACAAAACTGCCAGTATTTGTATTCCTGCGTCTTTTGTTAAAAGAGCAAAGGCTTATGTTGGTAACAGTGTTAAAATTTGCACAGTAATAGGTTTTCCTAATGGCTATTCTACTACAGCAACTAAGGTTTTTGAAACCAGAGATGCTGTGTATAATGGTGCAGATGAAATTGATATGGTTATTAATATAGGTGATTTAAAAGATGGCAATTATGAAGCTATTTTAAATGAAATAAAGGAGATAAAATCAGCTTGTGCGGGCAAAGTATTAAAGGTAATAATTGAAACCTGTATGCTTAATAAGGAAGAAAAAATTAAAATGTGTGAGCTTGTAACAGAATCTGGAGCAGACTTTATAAAGACAAGCACAGGTTTTGGTGGTAGTGGGGCTACATTTGAAGATATTGAAATATTTGCTGAAAATGTAGGTAGTCAAGTTAAAATAAAGGCTGCTGGTGGTATTTCATCAATAGCTGATGCAGAAAAATTTATTTCTCTTGGAGCTGACAGACTTGGCACAAGCAGAATTGTTAAAATAATTAAGGAGGAGGGCTTATGCTAACAAATATACTAATATTTATTCTTATTATACTTGTTCTTGTACTTATTGCTATGTCTTTTGGCAAAAAAGGAGTTGGTCACAGCGAATTAAAAAACATTGTTGACAAAAGCAATGATGACAGTATAAGAAGAATAAATGACT
The DNA here is from genome assembly GCA_900543365.1 of uncultured Eubacterium sp. GTDB lineage: Bacteria > Bacillota > Clostridia > Lachnospirales > CAG-274 > Gallispira. Next base: position 7,029 of record UQRG01000011.1, read on the forward strand.
CTATTAATAGCAATAACAGACTTTTTAACGATATGGTTGGTGAAAAGATTTCCGTTATTGATAAAAATATTGTGGATAAAATGGGAACCCTTGATAAAAATATGAAAGACAGTCAGTTGGCTTTAAGTCATTCTTTGGCTAACTCTATTTTACAACAAGAGGAAAGATTAAAAACTTTTGCTGTTGAAAATGAGCAAAAACTTGAAAATATAAGAACTACTGTTGAAAAAAGCCTCTCTGCAATACAAAATGACAATAATAAAAAACTTGATGAAATGCGTTCTGTTGTTGATGAAAAATTGCAAAAGTCCCTTGAGGATAAAATGAATAAATCTTTTGCTCTTGTTAGTGAAAGACTTGAACAGGTTTATAAGGGCTTAGGTGAAATGCAGACGCTTGCTAGTGGTGTAGGTGACTTAAAGAAAGTGCTTTCTAATGTTAAGACTAGGGGTATTTTAGGTGAAGTACAGCTTAGTGCTATTTTGCAGGAAATACTTTCACCTGAACAGTATGACGAAAATGCAGAAGTAGTTCCTAATACTGGAAAAAGAGTTGAGTTTGCTGTTAAACTTCCGGCTAATGATGATTCAACTGTTTATTTGCCTATTGATAGTAAGTTTCCCGGAGATAAGTATCAAGCTCTTTTAGCGGCTTATGATACAGGAGATAAAGAGGCTGTTAATGTGGCTGTTAAGGCACTTATGACTGTTATTGAAAGTGAAGCTAAGGACATAAACACAAAGTACATTGCTCCACCTTATACTACTAATTTTGCTATTATGTTTTTACCTTTTGAGGGTCTTTATGCAGAAGTTGTTAACAGAGGTATGATTGAGGTACTTCAATCTAAGTATAAGGTAAATATTGCAGGTCCTAGTACAATGGCAGCTTTATTAAATAGCTTGCAAATGGGTTTTAAAACTCTTGCTATACAGAAAAGAAGTATGGAGGTTTGGGACACTCTTGCTGCTGTTAAGACAGAATTTGGCAAGTTTGCAGATGCTCTTGATAAGACTAAAAAACACCTTGAAATGGCTAGTGATGACCTTGAAAAACTTGTTACTACTAGAACTAGAGCAATGAGAAGAAAACTTAGTAGTGTTGAGGCTTTAACTGATAGTGATAAGGCTGATAAAATACTGGAGGTAGAAAATGAAGAATAGACTTGTGTGTGAATGTTATAATATTTATGTTGATGATATAAAAAAGGCTCTTGAAAATGGTGCAGATTCTTTTGAGGACTTAGAAAGGTCAATGAAATTAGGGGTTTTGTGTAGTGCTTGTATTGGAGATAGTAAAAAAGTTATTGATGAATTAAGAAAGGAGCTTGGAAGAAAATAATGATATTATAGTAGTTAATATATGTCATTTCTGTAGTTGAAAATGGTATTATAATTAATGAAGCAAGGTATACCCTAGTATTACAAATACTATAAGAGAACTTGAAAATAAATGGTACAGATATTGTTTATTGTTTTATTTTTTGTTATATATTAGGACTTTTAAAAAGTAGTGAAAAAATTAAAAACTCATAGTCATCTATTAAAGATAACTATGAGTTTTATTTGCAAGTGTTAATTTATCTTAGCACCTCTTAATCTAGGAACTTCAACTCTATATGCTGAAAAATTAGTATTAACAACTTCAGTGCCTTCAAATGTAGAGCTACTCTTAAACTCATTTAAAAAGCTGGTAATATTATCTTTTTCTGCCTGAAGAATATTTCTATATGTTTTGCCAGAGATTTCGTGACTATGAAGTCTAATAGTTGTAGAATAAGCAACATCACCTAATGTGTCGTGAGCATAGGATTTTATGTTGTTATACATATTTCTAGCTACTTCAACATATTTTCTATCTGCTGGTGTTTTTGCCTGACTAGACCAATCAGATGTTGTTTTTCTAAAGGCTGGGTCTAAGTATTTAGCAGAATTCATATTTTTAGGTGTCATTTCACTTACAAGAGTTGTAAGATAATCGTCAATGAGCTTTTTTAACGTTGGATTTACATCACTCATATTATATTTAGCGTCAGTATGATTAGTGTTTGACATTAGTGGCTTGTATTCAATTATTTTAGATAAGGATTCATTGTAAACATCACAGCCATAAAATCTAACATACATACCATTTAAAATATTGGCAGTAAAAGATTCATTTTCTTCTGTTAGATATTCTATAGTTTTATCTTTGTTAGGAGCATCAGGCAACCCTATTTCAATAAATCCAACTTTGTTGTATGGACTAAGTTTAAATGTTAAATGTCCGGTTTTAAAGTTAGTACCGGCCTTATATCTACCACCACGACTTTGGTCTATTCTAGCATCATTTATAGGAACGGCATAAGCATTAGACAAGTCAAGGTAAGTGTTGTTTTCTAGTTTAACAGTTTCACAATAGGCAAATGTTCTATTATATATATATCTTTTACCACTTACATCACTTACATTACCGTCTTTAGCATATTTGTATAAATAACCATTTTTATTTGGGTTTGCAAATATAACATATTCACCTTCAGGAATATCCTTGCCTGTAGTATAAGTACCAGGCTTGTAATAGTTTGAATAGCTATACATAGGATTTGTAGTAGTTTCAAATGTAGTAGTTTCAGTTGTGGATTCTGTAGTTGTAGTAGCCTGTGTTGTAGTTTCAGTATTAACTGTAGTTAATTCATTATTAGATAAAATAATGTTTACAGTTTTGCTGTCATTATCCCAATTTACTTTGTAACCAAAGGCTTCAGCAACATATCTGGCAGGAGCAAGTGTTCTATTGTTTATAATAACAGGTCCGCAATCCATAGTAATATTTTTGCCATTTACAGAGGCAATATTGCTGTCAAGAGTCATAACTACTTCAATTCCGTTTTTGTTACCGGTTATTGACTTTGTTTCACTATCCCATTTAACTTCTGCACCAACTCCCTCAAATATTGCCCTAACAGGAACCATAGTTCTATTGTCAATTATTTGTGGAGCAACATCAGAAGTTACTTCTTTGTTATTAATATTAAGCTTGATATTATCGGAACCATAGGCAAAAGTACCTAAAGTAAGAGATGTTGTTAAAGCTAATATAAATATTGCTGTTTTTTTCATTTGAATACCTCCTATTTAGTATATAAATAGTATAAGCCTTTGCCAATATATATGTCAACTTAATATTTTCATATTAATTTAACAAGTTTTCAATATCCTCTGCAATTTGTTCCTTTGTAAGTTTATTTAATTTAAGAATTTCATTAGGGTCATATCTATCAAGGAATTTCTTTTCGTAACCATAATTAATTACATTTACATTAGAATTGCCATAAAATCTTGCAATCTTCTCCCCAAATCCACCATCAAGTATACCGTCTTCGAGAGTTAAAACAGCTTTATGATTTTCTTTAAGTCTTTCCAGTAATTCTTTGTCAATACCAGTAATATAAACTGGGTTAATAACTGTAGCCTTTACACCGATTTTTTCTTCAACTAATTTAGCAACTTCCTTACCAAGCTCTAAGAAAGTACCAAGGGCAACAATAGCAACTTCACTACCTTTTGCAACAACTTCATAGGTGTTAAGTTTGCTATAGTCTTTTGTTACCTTTTTGCCATCAGAAATCATATTATTACCAGGAATTCTAATTGCAACAGGGTGTTCTGTCTGCTCAATACTCCAATCAAGCATTGCTAAATATTCTTCCTTTGTAGTTGGTGCTAAGTATACCATTTCCGGAATATTAGCAATCATAGGAATATCATAAATACCTAAGTGAGTAACATCGTTCATACCATATATAGATGCTTGGTAAACAACAATAGTGGCAGGGTTTTTGTTAATACATAAGTCTTGTGAAAGCTGGTCATAGGTTCTCTGTAAAAATGTGCTATATACACCATATACAGGTTTTGCACCGTTTTTAGCCATACCAGATGCAAGAGCCACAGCAGTTTCTTCGGCAATACCTACATCAATAAATTGGCTACCAGCTTCTTTACGCTTATCCTTTGTAAAGCCTAAAACTGTAGGAGTGGCTGAAGTAATAGTTGCAACAGTTTTATCCTCTTTCATTTTCTTTAAAAGGTAGTTTGCAGTTACTGACGAATAGCTTTCAGCATCAAGTGTAAATTTAGACTTACCAGTTTCAATATCAAATGGCATACACCAGTGCCAACTTTCTTTGTTTTGCTCAGCAAGAGGATAGCCCTTACCTTTTTCAGTACAAATATGCACAGCAACCGGTTTTTCACTGTCTTTAACAGTGTTAAATGCTGAAATAAGTTCATCAATATTGTTGCCATCTTTAACAAATACATAGTCAAGTCCCATAGCTTTAAAAAGGTTACACTCAGCCTTGCCATCAGTATCTCTTAAGAGCTTAAGGTTTTTATAAATGCCACCGTGATTTTCGGCAATAGACATATCATTATCATTAACAACAATAATCATATTACTGTTAAGTTCAGATGCGAAATCTATACCTTCTAAAGCTTCACCTCCACTTAAAGAACCATCGCCAATTACAGCAACAATATTTTCGTTATCACCTTTTAAATCTCTTGCTTTTGCTAAACCACAAGCAAGACTTACAGATGTTGAAGTATGACCTATTGTAAAAAAGTCGTGAGCACTTTCATCTGGATTACTGTAGCCTGAAACATCGTCATAATGCTCAGGATAAAGAAATGCTTCATTTCTACCAGTAAGCATTTTGTGACAATAAGTTTGATGAGATACATCAAAAACAAATTTATCCTTAGGTGAGTTAAAAACATAGTGAAGTGCTATTATTGCCTCAACCATACCAAAGTTAGGACCAAAATGTCCTCCGTGAATACTAAGTTTTTGTAAAAGTGCTGTTCTCATTTCGCTAGCTAAAACTTTAAGTTGATTGTTATCAAGTTTTTTCACGTCTAAAGGGCTTTTAATTTTTTCTAAATACATATGTTATCCTCCTGTTATATTTTTATATTATAATTATAAACCTTCGAGTAAACTTTAAGTCAAGAGGTTTTTGTTAATTTGTTTATAAGTAATAATTTTTTAAATATTTGTTTTGTTAATATTAATTTTTGTTGCATAATATAAGAAATATGTTATAATTAATATATATTTGTAAATAAATTAGGAGGGTGAAATTATTGAAAATTAAGAAAAAAATTGCGACTATTTTTTCTGTTGTACTGACAGTATGTTCAGTAAGTAATTCTTTTGCGGGAATAGGTATTAAGGTTAATAACCAGCCTTTAAAGGGGGAGGCTCAACCTCAGATTGTTAATGGCAGAACACTTGTACCTGTCAGAACTATATTCGAGGCTTTAGGAGCAAATGTAGACTGGGATAGTGATACAAAGACTATTAAAGCAAAGAAGGATAATATTTCTGTTGTAATGGTAATTAGTCAAGATTATATTACAGTTAATGGAGAAACTGTTGATATGGATGCATCAGCTATGATTATGGGTGGCAGAACTTATGCACCTGCTAGATATGTTGCAGAAGCTTTTGGCTACAATGTTGAATGGGATAGTAAATCTAAAACTGTTCTTATAAACAAAACAATAAATCAGGTAAATACTGAAAAATCAACAGAAACAACAACTGTGGTAACAACAAAGGCAGAAATAACAACAAAAAAAACACAAGTACTCAATAAAGTAGAAACTACAACTAAGAAAGTAGAAAAATCAACTGAAACTACAACTATGTCGGCTCAAGAGATATTAAATAGTAGCCCTATTGAGGGAGTTGGTGCAACTGTTTTTAAACTTGTTAAAAATGATATAAAAAATGCTTTTAAGCTTTATCATATAGGTAATGCAAATAGCAATAACAGATTTTCTCAAAGTACATATAATAAATTTATGGAAATGTGGAAAAGTACAGCTAAAACTGATGTGGAAAAGCAGTTTGTTAGTCAATCTCAGATCGTTTATAAATCTATGATAACTACTTGTAAAAAGCTTGACCAAAGAGTTGGGAAACATCCTGCCAGTACAGATGTAAGAAACTATTGTGAAAAAAGACGAGAAACCCTTGAAAATATGATAAGTACTTATTTAGCTTCTAAAGATATATCGGCAGTTAAAAATAATGCTGAAAAAATTAAGAAGTATGCAAGTGCAACTAGCTCGACTTAATATACTATGGATATTTGTAATATGTTAGTATATTGTTTATGAGGTTAATAATTATGAGTAAAAAAAATAAATTTGAACGTAAGGGATACTTATTTATTAAGCGTATTTTTGATATTATTTGTTCAGGCATAGCAATTATTATATTATCTCCAATTATGATAATAACAGCTATTGCTATTATGATTGAGTCACCAGGAAATCCTATTTTTGTTCAAGATAGAGTTGGAAGAAATGGCAAAATTTTTAAAATGTATAAGTTTAGAAGTATGTGCATTGATGCAGAAGAAAGACTTAAAGAACTTAAAGAAAAAAATGAGGTAGATGGTCCTGTTTTTAAAATGAAAAATGACCCAAGAATAACAAAAGTTGGTCGCTTTATAAGAAAGTATAGTATTGATGAATTAATGCAACTATTTAATGTTTTTAAGGGTGATATGTCAGTAATTGGTTCTAGACCTGCTTTACCAAAGGAAGTTGCTGAATACGATGATTTGGCTAAATTAAGATTAAAGGTTAAACCAGGCTTAAGTTGTTATTGGCAAGTAATGGGTAGAAGTAATCTTTCTTTTAGCGAATGGATGGAACTTGATATAAAATACATAAACGAGATGAGTTTTTGGACTGACATTAAAATTGTACTTCTTACAATACCGGCTATTTTTAAAGGTGATGGAGCTTATTAAAAAATGTGCTGTTGCAAATATTGCAACAGCACATTTTTGTTTAATTATTTACTTAAATCTTATTTCATTTATATTTTCAAGGTTGTCATAATCAATTACAACAGCTATATTGCCCATAAATTCGTAGAGATTACCGGATTTCTTTAATGGTCTTATAACAGATGAATTATCAGGTAATGTAATACTACCAATTCTTTCAAAACCGTCATCAAGATTTACTTTGTAGAGATAACCACCATTAAATGTTATATTTTGCTTTTTTTCTGAATCATATATTGTAACAGGTAAAGTAAATATATTCTTTTCTTTATCAAAGTAGAATGAAAGAGTATCATTAAACATACTAGTTTCAATATTTCCCCTGCCTAATTCTTCACTATAAAGCATTTTTGGACTATCCTTATCAGATATATCATATAACTTAAGGCATAGCATATTGTTGCCATTATCAACTGTAACAATATGATTTTCATCATAGGTATAAATAAGTAAGTTACCAGTTGAAAGTTTAAGTACACCATTACCTCTTGGATTGGTTGGTTCCGAAAGGTCAACAGAATATATTGACTGACTATTTTCGGGATTTATAAAAAGCATATTTTTTGAGAAAATAGTGCTTTCCACCTTTGCACCTGAAACAATTTCATTTGCAAAACCACAAACCTCAAGATTGTTATTAAGAACATAAACATTTGCTATGTTTTTATTTGCTCCTTTTTTAGTATATTGAGATACAAGAGTAAAGTAACCAGAGTTTTCATTCATAGCAAACTTATTAGGAACATAGCCCTTAACATTACCTTTGCCAGATGTATATATTTGACCGTTTGCAAGACTCAGTCTGTATATAAATGTATTTTCAACATTTTCATTTGAATCAAAAGCATTATATCTGTTTTTAGCAATGTATATATTGTTATCTGACATATACACATTATCTCCAGCACATAAATATGATTTTAATTCAGACTTTGCTGTTGGGTCATTTACACTTATTGAAGCAACTACATTATAGTTTTTGCCACCACCCTCAGGGAAATATTGCATTTGGTCATAGCTTAATTCAGATACTTCCGGACTTACAATAGAATCTCTGTAAGAAGGTGGGTAATAGTGACCATTCTTAGAAAGCTCTGCAATAGGCATTTCTGCAAGTAAGTATATATATCCATTATACTCAACAGAATTTTTATAATATCCTTCAATTTCAAGTTCTTTAAGTTTAACTGCTTTTTCTTTATTAGTAATATTATACACACAAGCTATGGTGCTATGGTTAAAATTAACTTCACCATCAACATTTTCTTTAGGTATTATATTGCTTTTATTACCTATTACGACTAAAGTGTTATTTTTAACATATATTTTTTCGCACTTAAATTCTTTACCAAGATTTAAAGTTGACAAAGTTTTAAGTGTATTATTTGATGAATCTATAATATAGAGAATGTCATCATTAGAGTAATAAACATAATTTCCTGATGAATTAACTGTGTTACCGGTTTTATTTTCAAGAACTTGTACCGGTATTGTTTTGGCATTAGGAGCGGTATTGTTACCACTTATTTGTTTTAATATACTGTCGGTTGTTGAAAGTTGAGAAATTTCTTTCATATTTTCCTCATTTGCAACATAAGGCAAGTCGTTTACTTGAGATTTAAGACTGTTAATAAAGTCTGTGCTTTCATTATCAGTAAACGAATTTTTCATACTTGAAATAATAATCATATTATCATAGTAATATATAAATTTATCAAAAGCTGATGCAAATATGTCAATAGGCACATAAACACAACCATTTTTAATAAATACTTTGTTATTATACTCAATATCCTTTTCTTTGGAACTATCTACTAAGTCAGCAGTTTTTTTGTCTAATACAAGAGCTTGATTATTAAGTCTTATAGTTGCACTGCAAGTTGATAAATCTTCAGAAGTTGCAGCATTGTATGCTGTACGGAAAAAGGCAGTAGGAACATATACTGCCTGATTTTCCAAAATAGGAACCATTGAAGCATCGTTTTTGTCAATAAGCATTTGTGACTTATTGACGAGTATAACAGGACTATTTTCGTATATTACAACAGCTGAATCTAATCTATCTTCAACAGCAACTTCTTCTGAATTTGCTGGAGCAGATATAATTCCTTTGCTTTGTACAATCTGAAAACCAAGTACACCACATAATATAACAGCATATATTGAAAGTATACCCAGTACCATTTTATTATTCATAGCTTTACCTCACTGAAGTTAGTAAATGTAACCAGTAGGGTCAGTATGCTGACCGTTAATTCTGACCTCAAAGTGGCAATGAACACCAGTTGAATAGCCAGTTGTACCAGCACCAGCAATAGATTGACCCCTTGATACATGCTGACCTGCTGACACATACAATATGTTGTTATGACCATATAATGTAGAATATCCATCACCGTGGTCAATAATTACACATTTGCCATAACCGCCTCTCCAGCCTGCATAAATAACTGTACCACTTTCTGCTGCTACAATATCGGTATTAAGTGTAGCTTTTAAGTCAAGTCCTGTATGGAATTCGCCTTTACCACTAATAGGACTTCCTCTGTAGCCATAACCACCATTTGGTTGATAGCCAGCATAGGCAGGAACCGGATATTGAAATCTCTTACCGTTGGAGCTGTATACTCGTCCACCACCACTAGCACCAGCAGTACTACTTCGTTTAGTTGCAGAAGCAGATTGTTGAGCAGCTTTAGCAGCTTTAGCAGCTTCTTCGGCAGCCTTTTGGGCCTTTTGTATGAGAGCTTGAACGCTCTTATCTTGCTTTTCAAGGTCAGCAATTTGAGCTTCATAAGTAGCAGCATTAGAATTAAGCTGTTTAACAATGGCAGTTTTTTGTATAACTTTAGCATTTAATTCTTGCTGTTTGTCAACTTGTTCTGCCTTAAGAGTTTCAATTGTTTTTTTGTCATTAGCAATTTCAACAACATTTTCGTTTATTATTCTTTCAGCTTCAGTATATTGGGCTAACAATTCCTTGTCGTGATTCATAAAGCGATTAGCATACTCAACTCTTGTAAGAAAGTCTGAAAAGTTTTCAGCACCTAAAATAACCTCAAGATAACCGGAGTCACCATATTCATACATAACTCGTATCCTTTTTTTGAGATTATCATATTGTTCAGACTTAACTTTTTTTGCTTTATCAAGTTCTGCCTGTTTTTGTTTAAGTTTAGCTGATGTGTCATTAAGTTTTTTGCTAAGCTGACTTAATTCAGCTTGTACTTGAGCAAGTTCTTTGTCAAGTTTAGAAACTTCTGACTGAGCTGTTGCTTTTTGAGAGTTAGTCTGATTAAGTTTTTGTTGTGTCTGATTTATTTGTGACTTAAATGCCGAGCTTTTATTTTTTAATGAAGAAATAGAAGCTCCGTTTACACTTATAGCTGAAAAAGATAATATCAAGGACAATGTAAGTCCTACAAATCTTTTATTCATAAATATTCTCACTTCTTCTTTTAATTATACATTAAGGTGTTTTCTTATTGAGCTTATACTACCTATTGCACCAATAAGCATACCTATTAAAATAGCAACGGGTATAATAACAGTAAATATGTCTGCTGCTGGCTTAAGCTGTGCAATATTTCTTAAAACTGCATAATCTGAATTAAAGAAATTAAAAAGCTTAACATAGCCTAATGTACATATTACTGATGGTATAATTGAACCTATAATACCTATAATAAGACCTTCAATAATGAAAGGCCATCTAATAAACCAATCGGTAGCACCAACATATTTCATTATATTAATTTCGTTTTTACGAATATAAACTGTAAGTTTAATTGTATTCATAATTATACCAATTGAGACAATACTAAGTATTGCAACAAGTACAACAGAAACAAACTTAAATGCTGTATCAATAGTAATAAGAGTTTCTGTAAGTTGTTGTGCGTGGCTTATAAGTTCAATGCCTTGATACTTGTAATTAGAATCGCCAATTTTAGGTGTACCTGCTTGTGTTTGTACTTGAGTAGTAGCCTGAACCTGAGTAGTATCAGCATAAGCTATATCACTAAATAAACCAGCAGTTTTTTGGGTAGTGGCTTGAGTGGTAGCTTCAATAGTCTGGCTAGCAGTATCAGTTTTTGAACCTGTAAGCTGTTTCTCAAAGTCTATCTGTAGTTGTTCAGCTTTTGATATAAAGCTTTTTTGATATTTGATATCCTTAAGTCGAACTTCAATAGAGCGAGGTAGAGGGTTATCATCTTTCAAGCCGTTTAAAAGGTCAGTTGAATAAATCTTTTTAGCATCTTCAAGAGCTTCATCAGCAGATTTAAACTTAACCTCTCTTACTTCTGGCATATTTTTAAGTTGACCGATAAGACCATCAACATCTTCTTGTGTAGGCTTATCACCAAGGAAAAGTGTAACACCAATGTCTGACTCAATTTGAGTAAGCATATAATCAACATTTGTTATAATACATAGTGAAAGTATAACAACAAATATACAGGCACTAACTATAGTAATTGATGCAAAACTCATTAAGCCGTTTTTAAATATGCCTTTTAAGCCCTGATTAATATAGTATTTCCATGTTCTCAGCTTCATCTCTATATCCACCCCCTTCTTCATCTCTTAATACAACGCCTTTGTTAATTGCAACAACACGCTTTTGCATTTTGTCGACAATATCCTTTGCGTGAGTGGAAATAACAACAGTAGTACCATTTCGGTTAATTTCCTGAATAAGATCCATAATTTCCCAAGCTGTATCTGGGTCAAGGTTACCTGTTGGCTCATCAGCTAAGAGAATAGGTGGTCTGTTAATAATAGCTCTTGCAAGGGCAACTCTTTGTTGTTCACCACCGGAAAGCTGGTTAGGGTAGGCATTAATTTTTTTAGCAAGACCTACCATTGCAAGAATTTGAGGTACATTTCTTCTTATTATTTTAGGATTAGTTTCAACTACCTGCATTGCAAAGGCAACATTTTCATATACTGTCTTTGAAGGTAAAAGACGGAAATCCTGAAATACTACACCAATTTTTCGTCTAAGATAAGGTATTTGGCGTCTTTTAAGATTAGTGATGTCAGTACCGTTAATAATAATTTTGCCATCAGTTGGTTCAACTTCTTTAAGCAAAAGTCTAATAAAAGTAGACTTACCTGAGCCTGATGAACCTACAACAAAGACAAATTCTCCTCTGTGGATGTTTAAGTTAAAGTCACGCAGACCTACAGCACCGTTTTCATAGACCTTTGTAACATTCTCCATTTTTATCATAGAGATAATCTTCCTTTCTTTGAAACTATAAGTATCAACAGAAATCAGATATTAATACATATAGTTTTCTCTGTAGTTAAGATACTTGCTAACCATAAGCATAATCTTGAATATAATAGCATCATCAAAATTTCTAAGGTCAAGACCAGTCATCTTTTGGAGCTTGTCAAGTCTGTACACAAGGGTATTTCTGTGAATATAGAGTTGGCGTGAAGTTTCTGAAACATTAAGATTGTTTTCAAAAAACTTGTTTACAGTAGTAAGAGTTTCTTCGTCAAACTGATCCATTGAAATACCGTGAAGAACTTCATTGACAAACATTTTACATAATGAACCGTCAAGCTGGTAAATAAGTCTGCCAATACCTAACTGTTCATAATTAACAACATTTTTGTTTTCCTCAAAAATTTTACCTACTTCAAGAGCAAGCTTAGCCTCTTTATAAGAAAGTGAAACATTTTTAAGGTCGTTTACAGCTGTACCTATTGACACATAAATATTGGTCATAGCCTCTGCTGTAAGTGTATCATATATACTTTTGGCAATAGCTTCAATTTCTTCTCTGCCATCTTTTTCTTTAAGCTCTTTAACAAGAATGATACTTTTTTCGTCAACAGCTGTAACAAAGTCTTTTTGTTTTGTAGGAAAAATACTTCTTACAATTTCAACTACATTAAGGTCTTTATCAATTTCTGTTTCAATAAGGTATACAATTCTTCTTACTGAGTTTTCAATGTGGAGCTTTTTAGCTCTTGAATAAATGTCTACAAGAAGAAGATTGTCTAAGAGTAAATTTTTAATAAAATTATCTCTGTCATATCTTTCTTTGTAAGCAACAAGAAGATTTTGTATTTGGAAAGCGGTCATCTTGCCTATACGATAAGTTTCCTCGTCATCGCCTTTTATTATAACAATGTATTCGGCAGAACCATTGTCAAATACTTTGAAGTACTGATAGCCTTGAACTAACTGATTTTCAGCAGGACTAGCTATAAATATATCAGCACTGTCAATAGTTGTGTTAACCATATTTTCCTCTGTTGTTGCTACAATTTTGCCTTCTCTTTCAGCAACACTGAGTTCTCGTCTTGTAATATTTTTAAGACCATCAATAGTGCTTTGTAATATCTGATTTGAAATCATCCCCATATTCCTCCTTTAAGATATGTAATAAGTATGTAAATATGTTAAAATACCAATTGCAATATACACCTTACTATATTTTATAACAAATTGGCTCAAAAATAAAGGGAAATCACGAAAAAAATAAAAAAATAGTAAAATTTTAATTTAATTTTAATTTTTTGCAATTTTGTAAAGAAATTTTAATATGGGATATGGTGCATTTATACCAAAATGTGTTATAATCATAATAA
>UQRG01000012.1 GCA_900543365.1 uncultured Eubacterium sp.
ATAGGTACAGGTAATATTATTGGTGTTGGAACTGCTGTGTTTATTGGTGGACCAGGTGCTGTATTTTGGTGTTGGATTACTGGTGTTTTTGGTATAGCAACAAAGTATGCAGAATCGCTTATTGCTATTAAATATAGAGTAAAGAGTAAAGATGGTCGTATGCTTGGTGGTGCTATGTATGCTCTTGAAAGAGGACTCAAAATGAAGTGGCTTGGGGGTTTTTTTTCTCTTTTTACTTTACTTGCTTCCTTTGGTATTGGTTCTGCGGTTCAGGTAAATGCTATTTCAGAAGTAATAGTTTCAAATGTTACTTTTATTAAAATTCCTCCAATAGCTATAGGTATTGTCCTTTCTATTATTACAGCATTTGTTATTATTGGTGGTATCCAGAAAATTGCTACTATTTGCGAAAAACTTGTTCCTGCAATGGCTACATTTTATATTTTAGGTTGTTTAGCTATTTTAATTATGGATTATGATTATATAATTCCGGCAATTAAAGCTATTGTTGTGCTTGCATTTAAACCTGGAGCTGTTGCTGGTGGCTTAGTTGGTCAAGGTGCTATTACTGCTGCTCGTTATGGTATTGCAAGAGGTTTGTTTTCTAATGAATCTGGACTTGGTTCTGCTCCTCTTGTTGCATCTGTAGCAAAGACTAAAAATCCAGTAAGACAGGCTTTAATATCATCAACAGGTACTTTTTGGGATACAGTTATTGTTTGTCTTATTACTGGTGTTACACTTGTAACAACAATTATGAAAAATCCAGATATTAATATTAGTAGTATGGAAAACGGTGGACAAATGACAACTGCTGCCTTTACTCAAATTCCTGTACTTGGTTCAATTATATTAGTACTTGGTATTGTTACATTTGCTTACACTACAACTTTAGGTTGGAGTTATTATGGCGAAAGATGTGCAGAATATTTATTTGGTATAAGGTCTACTATTTTCTTTAAGATTATATTTATATTTGTTGTTTTATTAGGTCCAGTTATTGAACTTGATGTTGTTTGGAGTCTTTCTGATATATTTAATGCTCTTATGGCTATTCCAAATATTATTGCTGTTGTATTATTATCTGGTGTCGTTGCTAAGGAAACAAAAAAATGGATTAAAAATCTGGATGGTGTAGATGATACAGAAGTACCTACACTAGATAAGTAATTTGTATTTTTAAGGTAGGATTTTTGAATACAAAAGGGTGTTTTATCAATTATTTAGGTTCTTTGTCAACTGGTGTGGTTTTATAAAAATCATAGCTCCAGCGGTGTAGATTAATTTAATTCTACACCGCTTTCTTTACGCAAATCAAGTGATTCATTATAAGTATTCTATTTCTAAAGTTATAAAATAATTTATAACTGAAAGCTATTCTTTTTATTGCTTTAATTTTATTATGTATTCCTTTAATCACTCCATTTGTGTATCCGTATTTAACTGAATTGATTACATATTCCGTATACTTTTTAATGTTTTAACGGCTGTTTTCATATACTTAGAAATATTATTTAAATATGAATGTATTAGTTTATTTAGTGTTGTTTCATTTTTGCGTTTTATAACTTAAAGTAGATTTTGATATAAATAGTAAGTGTTTCTTAATGTTTCGTCTTGTTATTATTATTCATATCCTTAATTCTAGTTAAATTTGACATAAATTGGAGCTTATGGCTATATTTTTTTTGTAAAAAAATATTTTGTGTAATTTTTGCAACCACACAAAATATTATACAACCATTTTAACTTCAGTTTTTTGTTAAATAACCTATATAGTTTCTATTGTAACTTGATGTGTAAAAAGTAAAAAGCATTAATACTTTAAAAATTAAGAATTACTGGTATAATGTTGACTTAAAAGTTGTGGGTGTTATAATTAATACAATATATAATAAGTCTTTGAATAGGGACTATAAATATTATTACTATTGAATATGAGGAATTATATTATGGATGTTAAAGATGCAGTATACAATAAATTGAGTGAACTTGGTATAAGCTACGATGTTGATGAACACCAAGCCGTAGCTACTATTGAAGAAATAGATAAGCTTGGTATTTTCCATAAAGGTGTTGGTTGTAAAAATCTTTTTCTTAGGGATGGTTCTGGTAAAAGACATTTTTTATTAGTTGCACCTGAACATAAAGCAGTTGACCTTAAAAGTGTAAGAGAACAAATAGGTTCTAGTAGGTTAAGTTTTGGCTCAGCAGAAAGGCTTGATAAATGTTTAAAACTTACTCAAGGCTCAGTAAGTCCTTTTGGTATTTTAAATGATAAGGATTGTTTAGTAGAATTAGTATTTGATAGTGACCTTATTGGAGAAAAGGCAGTTGGATTTCATCCTAATATAAATACTGCTACAGTGTGGCTTAGTTTTGAAGATTTAATAAAGGTTATAAAGGATAACGGAAACACTATACATTATGTAAAATTATAGATTATGTAAAATATAAACAAAAAAGTTTGTTGATTAATGTTTAAATTTGGTGAGATAATCACTAAAAAAAAGAAAAAAAGTCTTGCAATTACTGAAATAGTATGATACAATACTATTGTTGTGACATTAAGAGCGACGAAGCGAAAGGTTGCTCTATAACTGATAAACACATAGGTTATAGAGGTTTTTTCGTGGAGCAATGTCCAGTTCAATGAAACCGGGCGACAAGGTCACTGTGCTAATATTGAAGTAGATTATAGGGAGAGGCAGTACTATGCCTCGAGTTGCAAGCCCTTACTACGGATAAGTGTGCAGTCACCACTTGTCGTGCTAGAAGTTTAAAAGTACGAAAAGGAGGCGACTTTTTTTATGGCTAATCAGAAGATTAGAATCAGTCTTAAGTCATTTGATCATAACTTGATCGATCAGTCAGCTGCTCAGATTATTGAAACAGCTAAGAAAACAGGTGCTAAAATTAGTGGTCCTATTCCACTTCCTACTAAAAAGGAAGTTGTAACAATTCTTAGAGCTGTTCATAAGTATAAGGATTCAAGAGAGCAGTTTGAGTTAAGAACTCACAAGAGACTTATCGATATTTTACAGCCAACAAACAAGACTGCTGATGCTTTATCAAGACTTGATTTACCAGCAGGTGTTGACATTACATTAAAGGTTATGTAATAAGAGTTAAAATTGATACTCACGAAAAAAGTTCAAAATTTGGTTTATATAAGAAAAAGCCTTATGTAAACCTAGAATGATTATCCTGCAAAGGACAATCCGCTGTAGAGTTTATGATGGAGGTAAAAATCATGAAGAAGGCAATTATTGCTAAGAAGATTGGTATGACACAGATCTTCAATGAGAACGGTTTACTTGTTCCTGTAACTGTTCTTGAGGCAGGTCCTTGTGTTGTAACACAGGTTAAGACAATTGAAAACGACGGTTACGAAGCAGTACAGGTCGGTTTTGGTGAAGTTAAGGAAAACAGAGTAAACAAGCCTATGAAGGGTCACTTTGCAAAGGCTAATGTTGAGCCTAAGAAGGTTCTTAAGGAATTCAGATTTGATTCAGTTGAAGGTTATGAAGCTGGTTCTGAAATCAAGGTTGATGTATTTGCTGCTGGCGATAAGGTAGATGCAACTGGTATCTCTAAGGGTAAGGGTTATCAGGGTCCTATCAAGAGACACGGTCAGCACAGAGGTCCTATGGCTCACGGTTCTAAGTTCCACAGAGCAGTTGGTTCTATGAGTTCTGCTACTACTCCTGGTAAGGTTAAAAAGGGTAAGAAGATGGCAGGTCATATGGGTAATGTTCAGGTTACTATTCAGAATCTTGAAATCGTTAAGGCCGATGCTGAGAAGAACTTATTGCTCGTTAAGGGTGCAGTACCTGGCAGCAAGGGTTCAATACTTGTAATTAAGGATAGCGTAAAGGCTTAATTAATCTTTACGGAAGGAGGAAGACCTAATGGCAAATGTAAAAATGTTCAACATTAGCGGAAGCGAAGTTGGTACAATAGATTTAAATGATAATATTTTTGCAGTAGAGGTAAACACTCATGTAATGCATCAGGCAGTTGTTCAGTATCTTGCAAATCAGAGACAGGGTACTCAGAGTGCTTTAACTCGTGCAGAAGTTCGTGGCGGTGGTAGAAAGCCATGGAGACAGAAGGGTACTGGTAGAGCTAGACAGGGTTCTATTCGTTCACCACAGTGGACTGGTGGTGGTGTTGTATTTGCACCAAAGCCAAGAGATTATTCTTTCAAGTTAAACAAGAAGGTTAAGAGATTAGCTCTTAAGTCTGCATTAACTACTAAGGTTAATGATGGTAAGCTTGTTGTTGTTGATGAATTAACTGTAAATCCTAAGACTAAGGAAATGGCTGCTGTATTAAATAATTTAAATGTAGCTAAGGCTTTAGTTGTTGTTGAAGATAATCAGAATGCAGTTATCGCTGCTAGAAATATTCCTACAGTAAAGACAGCTTCAGTTAGCACAATTAATGTATATGATATTTTAAAGTATGATTCATTAGTATTAACTAAGTCTGTAGTAGAAAAGATTGAGGAGGTGTACGCATAATGGCAGATATTAAGTATTATGACGTTATTTTAAAGCCAGTTGTCACTGAAAAGACTATGAATGATATGGCTAGCAAGAAGTACGCTTTCTATGTTCATCCTGAGGCTACAAAGATTCAGATTAAGCAGGCAGTTGAAAAGATGTTTGAAGGAACTAAGGTTGCTTCTGTAAACACTATGAACTGTGTTGGTAAGACTAAGAGAAGAGGCTATACTTTCGGTAAGACAAATGCTAGAAAGAAAGCTATCGTTCAGCTTACTGCTGAAAGCAAGGAAATCGAAATCTTCCAGGGTATGTAATTTATTTTTTGTAACATAAGTTGTTGCAAAAAGTGTAATAAATGGAAATTCGATTGTTAGAATAAAGTATAGACGCAAATAAGCGTTTGCAAATATTTGGAAAAGGAGTGTAACGAAATGGGTATTAAGAGATTTAAGCCTTATACACCTTCAAGAAGACAGATGACAGTTTCTGACTTCTCTGAAATTACAAAATCAACTCCTGAGAAAAGCCTCGTAGTTCATATTAAGAAAACTGCAGGTAGAAATAATCAGGGTAAGATTACTGTTCGTCACATTGGTGGTGGCAGCAAGAAGAAATATAGAATTATCGACTTTAAGAGAAACAAGGATGGCATTGCAGCTAAGGTTGTTTCTATTGAATACGATCCAAACAGAACAGCTAACATTGCTTTATTAAGCTATGTTGACGGTGAGAAGAGATATATTCTCGCTCCTAACGGCTTAAAAGTTGGCGATGTAGTAATGAGTGGTGAAAATGCCGAAGTTAGAGTAGGTAACGCATTAGCAATGAAGGATATTCCTGTTGGTGCTGAAATCCATAACATTGAGATGCATCCAGGTGCAGGTGGACAGTTAGTTCGTTCAGCTGGTAATGTAGCTCAGTTAATGGCTAAGGAAGGCAAGTATGCTACAGTAAGACTTCCATCCGGTGAAATGAGATTATTACCTATCAACTGTAAGGCTACTATCGGTCAGGTTGGTAACGGTGACCACGAGCTTATCAATATTGGTAAGGCTGGTAAAAAGAGACATATGGGTATTAGACCTACTGTAAGAGGTTCTGTTATGAACCCTAATGACCATCCACACGGTGGTGGTGAAGGTAGAGCACCTGTTGGTCGTCCAGCACCTTGTACTCCATGGGGTAAGCCAGCTCTTGGTCTTAAGACTAGAAAGAAGCACAAGGCTTCAAACAAGTATATAGTTCGTAGTAGAAATAAATAATAGGAGGACCTAAATAATGAGTAGATCACTTAAGAAGGGCCCATTCTGTGATGACCACCTTATGAAGAAGGTTGTTGCTGAGAATGAAGCTAATACAAAGAATGTTATAAAGACTTGGTCTCGCCGTTCTACTATCTTCCCAGAGATGATAGGTCATACTATTGCAGTTCATGACGGTAGAAAGCATGTTCCAGTATATATTACTGAGGATATGGTAGGCCACAAGTTAGGCGAGTTTGCTTTGACTAGAACTTACAGAGGTCACGGTAAGGACGCTGAAAAGAAGTCAAAGGTTAGATAATAGTTCGGAAGGAGGGAACCTTAATGTCAAAGGGACATAGAAGCCAAGTAAAGAGAGACAGAAACGAACAGAATAAGGATAGAAGAGCACAGGCTCACGCTAAGTTTGTTAGAGTTTCAGACACTAAGGCTAGAATTGTTTTAGAACAGATTAAGGGTAAAAGCATTGGTGAAGCTATGGCAATTCTTGCATATTCACCAAGATATGCTGCTGAAATAATTGAAAAGGTTTTAAAGTCTGCTGTTGCTAACGCAGAAAATAACTTAGAGTTAGATGTAAATAATTTGTATGTTGCAGATGTATTTGCTAATCAGGGACCAACTCTCAAGAGAATTCGTCCTAGAGCACAGGGTAGAGCTTACAGAATCAACAAGAAGACTGCTCACATTTCAATATACTTAGATGAGAAGAAATAAGGAGGTCAACCATGGGTCAGAAAGTAAATCCACATGGATTAAGAGTTGGCGTTATCAAGAATTGGGACTCTACTTGGTATGCAGATAAGAAGGATTACGCTAATTTCTTAGTAGAAGACAATAAGCTTAGAACTTATATCAAGAATAAATTAGCTAACTCCAGCGTTTCTAAAATCGCTATTGAGAGAACTAATGAAAGAGTTAAAGTTACAATTTATACTTCAAAGCCTGGTATCATCATCGGTAAGAGTGGTGCTGCAATTCAGGAATTAAATGCTGAATTACAGAAGATGACAGACAAGAAGGTTATGGTTAACATCGAAGATATCAAGAGACCTGAGCTTGATTCTCAGTTAGTAGCTGAGGATATTGCTAGACAGCTTGAGAACCGTGTTACATTTAGAAGAGCTATGAAGAAGGCTATGCAGACTACAATGAAGTTTGGTGCTAAGGGTATCAAGACTACTTGTAGTGGTCGTCTTGGCGGTGCTGAAATGGCTCGTACAGAGACATATCATGATGGTACTATTCCTCTTCAGACTTTAAGAGCTAATATTGACTATGGTTTTGCTGAGGCAAATACAACTTATGGTAAGATTGGTGTTAAGGTTTGGATTTATAAGGGTGAGGTACTTCCTACAAAGTCTACTAAGAAAGGAAGTGTTCAGTAATGTTAATGCCTAAGAGAGTAAAAAGACGTAAGCAGTTTAGAGGTCGTATGACAGGTAAGGCTTTAAGAGGTAACAAAATCACTTACGGTGAATTCGGTATTGTTGCTATGGAGCCAGGCTGGATTACTTCAAGACAGATAGAGGCTGCCAGAATCGCTATGACTAGATATATCAAGAGAGGCGGTCAGGTTTGGATTAAGATTTTCCCAGATAAGCCTGTTACATTAAAGCCTATGGGTACAAGAATGGGTTCTGGTAAAGGTACAACTGAGTATTGGGTATCTGTAGTTAAGCCAGGCAGAGTTATGTTTGAAATCGCTGGTGTAACTGAAGAAACAGCAAGAGAAGCTTTAAGACTTGCAGTTCATAAGTTACCTATTAAGTGTAAGATTGTATCACGCGCTGATTTAGAAAAGGAGTGTGACAATTAATGAAGACTAAGGAATATGTTGCAGAATTAAAGAATAAGACTGTTGCTGAGTTAAATAATGAATTAGTAGAAGCAAAGAAGGAATTATTCAATTTAAGATTCCAGAATGCTACTAATCAGTTAAACAATACAGCAAGAATCAGCCTTGTTCGTAAGAACATTGCTAGAATTCAGACTGTAATCACTCAGAAGGAAAACACACTTTAATAGTTATATAATTGGAAGGAGGACAATCTCGTGGAAAGAAATCTTCGTAAAACAAGAATCGGTAAGGTTATCAGCAACAAGATGGATAAGACTATTGTAGTTGCTGTTGAGAATAATGTAAGACATCCATTATATAACAAGATTGTGAAGACAACTTATAAGTTAAAGGCTCACGATGAGAATAATGAGTGTCAGATTGGTGATAGAGTAAAAGTTATGGAAACTAGACCTTTATCAAAGGATAAGAGATGGAGATTAGTTGAAATCGTAGAAAAGGTTAAGTAATTCCTAAAGGAGGAAATCGACAATGATTCAGCAGGAAAGTAGACTTGTTGTTGCTGATAACTCAGGTGCTAAGGAATTATTATGTATCAGAGTATTAGGCGGCTCAACAAGAAGATATGCTAATATTGGCGACGTTATCGTTGCTACTGTAAAAGATGCAACACCAGGCGGCGTTGTTAAGAAGGGTGAAGTAGTTAGAGCTGTTGTTGTTAGAACTGTAAAGGGTGCTTCAAGACCAGATGGTTCTTACATCAAGTTTGATGAAAATGCAGCTGTAATTATTAAGGAAGACAAGAACCCTAGAGGTACTCGTATTTTCGGACCTGTTGCAAGAGAGCTTAGAGAAAAGCAGTATATGAAGATCTTATCTCTTGCACCTGAAGTATTATAATAGGAGGTAGGGTCACATATGAAGATTAAGAAGGGCGATAAGGTACAGGTTATCGCAGGTAAGGATAAAGGTAAGGAAGGCAAGGTACTTGTTGTAGATGTAAAAAACAATAAGGTAATTGTTGAAGGCGTTAACAAGGTTAAAAAGCATGTTAAGCCTTCTCCAATGAATCCACAGAGTGGTATCATCGAGCAGGAAGCTGCTATTGATGCATCTAATGTTATGTATGTTTACGCAGGTAAGCCAACCAGAATTGGTTACAAGGTAGAAAACGGCATTAAGCAGAGAGTTGCTAAGGCTACTGGCGAAGTAATCGATTAATTCTGTAAAGGAGGACTAAGTTCGTGAACGCATTTAGAGAATTTTATGAGAAGGAAGTTGCACCTGCAATGCAGGCAAAGTTTTCTTATAAGAATGTAATGGAAATTCCTAAGCTTGACAAAATCGTTATTAATATGGGTCTTGGTGAAGCTAAGGATAATGCCAAGGCTATTGACTCAGCTGTAAGTGATATGGCTATTATTTCTGGTCAGAAGCCAATCGTAACAAAGGCTAAGAAGTCAATCGCTAACTTCAAGCTTAGAGCAGGTATGCCAATCGGCTGTAAGGTTACTTTAAGAGGCGAGAAGATGTATAGCTTTGCATCAAAGCTTATCAACATCTCTCTTCCTAGAGTTCGTGACTTTAGAGGTGTAAGTGCAGAGTCTTTTGATGGTAGAGGTAATTACACTTTAGGTCTTAAGGAACAGTTAATGTTCCCAGAAATCCAGTACGATAAGATTGATAAAATCAGAGGTATGGATATTGTATTTGTAACTACAGCAAAAACTGATGAAGAAGCAAGAGAGCTTCTTAGATTATTCGGTATGCCATTTAAGAAGTAAGGAGGCAAATGATTATGGCAAAGACATCAATGAAAGTAAAGCAGGCAAGAAAGCCTAAGTTTTCAACTCAGAGCTATACTCGTTGTAGAATTTGCGGAAGACCACACGGTTATTTAAGAAAGTTTGGTATCTGTAGAATTTGCTTCCGTGAATTAGCTTACAAGGGTGAAATCCCTGGTGTTAAGAAGGCTAGCTGGTAATTTGAAAGGAGGATTTTGAAATGTCAATGAGTGATCCAATTGCAGATATGCTCACTAGAATTAGAAATGCAAACACTGCTAAGCACGATACTGTAGATGTACCTTCAAGCAAGATGAAGGAGGCTATCGCTAACATCCTTACAAATGAAGGCTATATTGCAGGTTATGAAATTATAGAAGACGGCGTAAAGAAGACTATGCACATTACTCTTAAGTATGGTGTAGATAAGAATGAAAAGGTTATCTCTGGTATTAAGAGAATTTCTAAGCCTGGTCTTAGAGTTTACGCTAACAGAGATGAGTTACCAAGAGTTTTAGGTGGTATGGGTACTGCTATTGTTTCTACAAACAAGGGCGTTATTACTGATAAGGAAGCTAGAAAGCTCGGCGTTGGCGGCGAAGTAATCGCTTACGTATGGTAATAGAAGGAGGTAAATTATATGTCACGTATAGGTAAATTACCTGTTGCTATTCCAGCTGGCGTAGAAGTTAAGCTTGAGGATGGTAACGTAATTACTGTTAAGGGACCTAAGGGTACTTTAACTCGTAAGTTAGTTGATGACTTAACAATCGAGGTTACAGATGCTGAGATTACAGTAACTAGACCTAGCGATTTAAAGAGATATAAGCAGTTACACGGTTTAACTAGAACACTTATTGCTAATATGGTAGAGGGTGTTACTAATGGTTACAAGAAGGAGCTTGAAATCAACGGTGTTGGTTACAGAGCTGCAAAGTCTGGTAACAAGCTTACATTAACACTTGGTTACTCTCACCCAGTAGAAATGATTGATCCAGAAGGTATCACAACTACTCTTGAAGGTAACAACAAGATTATCGTTGAAGGTATCGATAAGGAAAAGGTTGGTCAGTTTGCTGCCGAAATCAGAACTAAGAGACCACCAGAGCCATATAAGGGCAAGGGTATCAAGTATACAACTGAAACAATCAGAAGAAAAGTTGGTAAGACTGGTAAGAAGTAATAAAGGAGTGAATGTGAGATGATTAGAAAGCCATCACGTTCAGATGCCAGAGCTAAGAGACATTACAGATTACGTAATAAGATTTCTGGTACAGCTGAACAGCCAAGATTGGCAGTATTTAGATCAAATATGCATATTTATGCACAGATCATTGATGATACAGTAGGTAATACACTTTGTGCTGCTTCTACTATGGAAGCTGACATCAAGGCTAAGATTTCTAAGACTAATGATGTTGAAGCTGCTAAGGCTGTTGGCGAAGCAGTAGCTAAGAAGGCACTTGAAAAGGGTATTACAACAGTAGTATTCGACAGAGGCGGATTTGTATATCATGGTAAGATTCAGGCTTTAGCTGATGCTGCCAGAGAAGCAGGTCTTCAGTTCTAATTAAGGAGGGAAAAACGTGAAAACTAAAATCGATGTAAGTACCCTTGATTTAAAGGATAATGTTGTTACAATTAAGAGAGTAACAAAGACTGTTAAGGGTGGTCGTACAATGCGTTTCTCTGCTTTAGTTGTAGTAGGCGACGGTAACGGTCACGTAGGCGTTGGTATTGGTAAGGCTATCGAAATTCCTGACGCAATTCGTAAGGGTAAGGAAGATGCTATCAAGAATATCGTTTATGTTGAGAGAAACGAAAATAATAGTATATATCATGAAATCTACGGTAAGTATGGTAGTTCAAGCGTACTTTTAAAGCCAGCTGCTGAAGGTACTGGTATCATCGCAGGTGGTCCTGCAAGAGCCGTACTTGAGTTAGCAGGTATTAAGAACATCAGAGCAAAGTCTTTAGGTTCAAGAAATAAGAAGAATGTTGTAAATGCTACACTTGAGGGTTTAGCTTCTGTTACTTCTCCAGAGAAGGTTGCTAGACTTCGTGGTAAGACTGTAGAAGAAATAATGGGCTAATAAGGGAGGAAAATTGAGATGTTAAGAATTACATTAGTTAAGTCAACAATCGGTGCAATCCCTAAGCACAAGAAAACAGTTGAAGCTCTTGGTTTAAAGAAGCTTCACGCTGTTGTAGAACAGCAGGATAATGCTGCAATCAGAGGTATGCTTAATCAGGTAAGACATTTGGTTAAGGTTGAAGAAATCTAATTTTAAGGAGGTGCGTCCTAATGTTTTTAAATGAATTAAAGCCAGCTGAAGGCTCTACATCTAAGAAGTTTAGAACTGGTAGAGGTCACGGTTCAGGTAATGGTAAGACTGCTGGTAAGGGTCATAAGGGTCAGAATGCTCGTTCAGGCGGTGGTGTTAGACCTGGTTTCGAAGGTGGTCAGATGCCACTTTATAGAAGAATCCCTAAGAGAGGTTTTAAGTGCATTAATTCTAAGAACATTGTTGCTATAAACTTAAGTCTTTTAAATGACAGATTTGAGGATGGTGCTGATGTTACTGTTGAGGCATTAATGGATAAGGGTATTATCTCAAATGCTAGAGATGGCGTTAAGATTTTAGGTAATGGTGAAGTTACAAAGAAACTTAATGTTCAGGTTAACTATTACAGCAATTCTGCAAAGGAAAAGATTGAGGCTGCAGGCGGAAAAGCAGAGGTGATCTAATGTTTAGTATACTTCGTAATGCTTTTACAGTTAAAGAAATTCGTACTAAAATATTATATATGTTGTTAGTATTATTCCTTATTAGAATAGGTACACATTTACCAATTCCGGGGCTTGATATTAATCAGCTTGCTAACAGTGATAATCAGAATACATTGTATTCTCTTATCACTGGAGGTAATTACGGTACAATTTTTGCGATGGGTATTGGACCATATATCAATGCTTCCATCATTATGCAGCTTTTAACTGTTGCTATTCCTAAGTTAGAGCAGATTCAAAAAGATGGCGAAGAAGGTAGAAAGAAAATTTCTCAATATACTAGATACGCTGCTGTTATTTTGGCTTTACTTCAGGGTGCAGGTCAGGTTTATACTGTACATTCTGCGTTTACAAATCCTAATTGGTTAGTATACATCGTTGGTTTAATATCAATGGTGACTGGTACTATCTTTATTATGTGGTTAGGTGAAAAATTAACTGATATTGGTATCGGTAACGGTGCTTCATTTATCATTTTTGCTAACATTCTTCAAAATCTTGATGATGGCGTTAAGAATTTAGCTATTAGTGCTCAAGGTAATGCTATGGGTTGGATTAAAGTTATAGTTATCCTTGCTGTACTTGTTATTGTTATGGCTTTCGTTATTATTGTTCAGGATGGTGAAAGAAGAATTCCTGTTCAGTACTCAAAGAAGCTTGTGGGTAACAGAATGATGGGCGGTCAGAGTTCATATATTCCTGTTAAGGTAAATATTGCTGGTGTTATGGCAATTATCTTTGCTATTTCACTTTTACAGTTCCCACAGACTATTAACCAGCTTTTCAACAATAGTGTACTTACTTGGATTAGTACAAGATTAGAATTAACTTATTTAGTTAAAGGATTTATTCCTGCTGGTGCAATTATTTACATTATACTTATATTCTGCTTCACATTCTTCTATACTTCATTTGCATTTAATTCAATTGAAGTTGCTGAAAATATGAAAAAGAGTGGTGGCTTTGTTCCTGGTATTAGACCTGGTAAGCCAACATCTGACTATATCCAGAATATTGTAGACAGAATTTCTTTAATTGGTGCAATCACTTATGCCATTATTGCTATGGTACCTATTGTTCTTCAGTGGGTAACTGGTATTAATATGGGCTTTGGTGGTACTACATTACTTATCGTTTCAGGTGTAGCTCTTGAATTAATAAAGCAGCTTGAAACTCAGTTATTAATGAGACACTATAAAGGATTCTTAAATTAATTATATATCTTAATTCCCCTGAATCAAATCAGGGGAATCAATATAAGGGGATGCAAAATAATGAAATTAGTTCTTATTGGCTGTCCTGGTGCAGGCAAGGGTACTCAGGCTAAAATGCTTTCTAAGAAGTATGGCATTGCTCATATTTCTACAGGTGATTTATTAAGAGAGCAGATGAAGCAAGGTACTGAACTTGGTAAAAAAGTTAGTGCAATTATGGAAGCTGGTGGCTTAGTATCAGATGATATTGTTTCTGCAATGCTTGCTGAGAGAATTAAAGCTGATGATTGTAAGAATGGTTACATTTTAGATGGTTATCCAAGAAATGTTAGCCAGGCTGAAGGCTTAAATAATATTGTTGGCAGTCTTGATAAGGTTATCTGCTATGAAGTTGATGATAATGTTATTGTTGACAGAATGGTAGGCAGAAGAAGCTGTCCAAACTGTGGTAAGATGTATCATACAAAGTATAATCCTCCTAAGGTTGAGGGTAAGTGCGATGATTGTAATGAAGCTCTTATTCAGCGTAAGGATGATAATGAAGAAACTGTTGTCAACAGATTAAAGGTATACCACGAAACTACTGCTCCAGTTATAGATTACTATGACAAGAAGGGTATTCTTTTAAAGACTAGTGGTGTAGGTGACATTAACGAAATATTTGAAAATGTTTGCAAAGCATTAGAAGGTATTAAATAATGTCTATTAAAATAAAGAAAGAAACACATATAGAAGCAATGAGAATTGCTGGTAGAATTACAGGTGAGACCCTTAATCTCCTTGAAAGGGAAATTAAGCCCGGTATGACTACTAAAGATTTAGACAGGATTGCTGAGGAATATATAAGAGCACAAGGTGCTGTTCCTTCCTTTAAAGGTCTATATGGTTATCCAGCCTCAATATGTGCTTCAGTTAATAATGAAATTATACACGGCATTCCAGGCAAGCGAGTTTTGCAGGAAGGTGATATAATAAGCATTGATACTGGTGCATATATAAAAGGTTTTCACGGTGATGCAGCAAGAACTTTTGCTGTTGGAGCTATTTCTCAAGAGGCTCAAAAGCTTATTGATGTAACTAGAGAAAGCTTTTTTAGAGGTATAAAGTATGCAAAAAGTGGTAATCATCTATGTGAAATCTCAGGAGCTATACAAGATTATGTAGAAGCTAATGGTTTTTCAGTAGTTCGTGATTATGTAGGGCATGGCATCGGAAGAGAAATGCATGAGGACCCTAATGTTCCAAATTATAGATTTGGAAAGAGAGGTCCTAAACTCATAAAGGGTATGACTTTGGCTATTGAGCCAATGGTTAATGCAGGTAACTATAAGGTTAAACAGTTAAGCGATGGTTGGACTGTGGTAACTAAAGATGGTAGTCTTGCAGCTCATTATGAAAATACGGTTCTCATAACTGATGGTGAGCCTGAGCTTTTAACCTTAGTAAAAAACGCTGAATAGTCAGTAGTTTGAAAAGTAGGGGTGAAGGAATTGTATTCAAAAGGTCAGATTGTTTTTTCAAAAAGTGGCAGAGATAAAGGAAGGGCTTTTATTGTATATGATTATAATGAGGAATTTGTCTTTATAGTTGACGGTGTTTTGAGAAAATTAGAAAAACCAAAGAAAAAGAAAAAAATTCATATTCAGATTTCTAAAATGATAAATGAAGAAATCAAAAGCAAGCTTGAAAATGGATTGTATATTCTCGATTCTGATATAAAAAAAGCTCTGGCAAAATATAATTAACAAGATGGAAAGAGATTGTGAAGGAGGTAGAGAGCCTTGGCAAAGGACGATGTAATTGAAGTTGAAGGCACTGTCCTAGAAAAGCTTCCAAACGCTATGTTCCAGGTTGAACTGGACAATGGACATAAGATTATTGCTCATCTCTCAGGTAAATTAAGAAAAAATTTCATCAGAATAATTCCTGGTGATAGTGTTAAGATTGAGATGTCACCTTATGATTTAACTAAGGGTAGAATTACTTGGAGAGGCAAAGTGAGAAAGGAGAATGAACAATGAAGGTTAGACCATCTGTAAAACCAATGTGTGAAAAGTGTAGAGTAATTAAGAGAAAGGGTTCAGTTAGAGTAATCTGCGAAAACCCTAAGCATAAGCAGAGACAGGGTTAATAGCCCTGTCTTTTTTAAAGAATGGTAATAATATTTGAAAAAAAGAGTTTAATAGCAAACTGAAGTTGAAATTAAAAAGTATATTAACAAAAAGTAAAAAGTTAATAAAATTCATAAAATGTTTACATTTTTTTTGTTGATTTTATATTGTAACTATGATATACTTCTATCTTGGTGAATGTTTATTTTAACTTTATATTTTATGGTTTGAGAGGGTTAATTCCCCTTGAAGGCCTCATGGCTGGCGTCAGGACGCGGCTGCCCTGATGCAAATTTGTTGAGATAAATATTACACCTCGCAGTTTAACTGCAAGTAACTATAAAATACTATTTATATGAAAGAGGTGCAATTATGGCTCGTATCGCTGGTGTAGATTTACCTAGAGAAAAGCGTGTTGAAATTGGTCTTACTTATGTTTATGGTATCGGCAAAGCTAGTTCAAATAGAATTTTAGCAGAAGCTGGTATTAATCCAGATACTAGAGTAAGAGATCTTACAGATGAGGAAGTAGCAAAGATTAGAGATATTATTGCTGAATCTCAGACTGTAGAGGGTGATTTAAGAAGAGAGATTGCTTTAAATATTAAGCGTCTTGTTGAAATTGGATGCTACAGAGGTATTCGTCACAGAAGAGGTCTTCCAGTTAGAGGTCAGAAGACTAAGACAAATGCAAGAACTAGAAAAGGTCCTAGAAGAACTGTTGCGAATAAGAAGAAATAATCAATTAAGCTTTTTGTATTGATTTAAGGAGGTAAAACTAAATGGCTAAGAAGACAGTTAAGAAAGCTGCTGGCCGTAGACGTCGCGACAGAAGAGTTGTTGAACGTGGTCAGGCTCATATACAGTCAACTTTTAATAATACTATTGTAACTATTACAGATGCTGCTGGTGGTGCTTTATCTTGGGCAAGTGCTGGTGAGTTAGGTTTCAGAGGTTCTAAGAAGTCTACTCCTTATGCTGCTCAGATGGCTGCTGAAAAGGCTGCTGGTGCTGCTAAGGAATATGGTTTAAAGACTGTTGAAGTATTTGTAAAGGGTCCTGGTAGTGGTAGAGAAGCTGCAATCAGAGCTTTACAGGCTGCAGGTCTTGATGTAACTATGATTAAGGATGTAACTCCTGTTCCACACAATGGTTGTAGACCACCAAAGAGAAGAAGAGTTTAATTTCCGTTTATTTGAATATATATTGGAGGTACTATTTAATGGCTAGAGAAATCGGTCCTATCATTAAAAGATGTAGATACTTAGGCATCGAACCTAGCGTTCTTGGTTCATCTAAGAAGTTAGGTAAGCGTAAGAGAAATATGCGTAAGTTAAGTGAATACGGCATTCAGTTAAAGGAAAAGCAGAAAGTTAAGTTTATCTATGGCGTTCTTGAAAAGCAGTTCAGAAACTTATATAAGAAGGCTGATAAGATGGCTGGTATCACTGGTGAAAACTTACTTATGCTTCTTGAATTAAGACTTGATAATGTTGTATATAGATTAGGTTATGGTCGTACTAGAAAGGAAGCTAGACAGATCGTTAGACATAATCTTGTAACAGTTAATGGCAAGAAGACTAACATCCCTTCTATTACTTTAAAGGTTGGCGATGTTGTTGAAATTAAGGAAAACAAGAAGGACTTACAGAGATTTAAAAATGTTCTTGATGTAACTTCTTCTCGTATCGTTCCTGAGTGGTTATCTGCTGACCAGGCTAATCTTAAGGGTAGCGTAAATGCTTTACCTAAGAGAGAGCAGTTAGATTTACCTGTAAACGAAACTCTTATTGTCGAGTTATATTCTAAGTAATAAACATACTTGTGTATTACTTGTTGATTTTTTTATGATATTTTGGTAAATTATAAGATAACTATTAAGGAGGTTGGGCTGAGTGTTTGAATTTGAAAAACCTCGTATTGAAATTACTGAAAAGAATGATAAATACGGTTGCTTCGTTGTTGAACCTCTCGAGAGAGGCTATGGTACAACTCTTGGTAATTCTTTAAGAAGAATTTTACTTTCATCTTTACCTGGTGCTGCTGTAAGCAATGTAAAGATTGATGGTGTTCTCCACGAATTTAGCCCTATTGCAGGTGTTAAAGAAGATGTAACCGAAATTATATTAAATCTCAAGAATCTTGCTATTAAGGTTAATAGTGAGGATGATGAGCCAAAGATTGCTTATATTGACGCATCAGGTGATTGTGAGGTTAAGGCTGGTGATATTAGAGTTGACTCTGATATTGAAATCCTTAATCCAGATTTACACATTGCTACTTTAAGTGGTGGTGCTGATAGTAAGCTCTTTATGGAGATTACAATTACAAAGGGTCGTGGCTATGTTGAAGCTGCTAAAAACAAGAGGGCTGACCAACCCCTTAGAATGATACCTGTTGACTCACTTTATACTCCTGTTAGAAGAGTAAATTTTAAGGTTGAGGATACAAGAGTAGGTCAGATTACAGACTACGATAAGCTTACTTTTGAAGTATGGACTGATGGTACTATCGCTCCTGATGATGCTGTCAGTTTAGGTGCTAAGATTTTAAATGAGCATCTTAACTTATTTGTGGATTTATCTGATAGTGCAAAGAATGCAGAAATTCTTGTTGAAAAGGAAGTTGGAACTAAAGAAAAGGTTCTTGAGCAGACTATTGAAGAATTAGATTTAACAGTTCGTTCTTACAACTGCTTAAAGAGAGCTGGTATCCATACTGTAGAGGATTTAACAAGAAAGACTGAAGACGATATGATGAAAGTACGAAATCTTGGACGCAAGTCTTTAGAGGAAGTACTTAACAAGTTAAACGAGCTTGGTTTAAGTTTGAGTCCAAACGAGGATTAATTAAGGAGGATTAGCAATGGCTGAATATAGAAAGCTTGGTCGTACATCTAGCCAGAGAAAGGCTTTGTTACGTAATCAGGTTACTAATTTATTATACCATGGCAAGATTAAGACAACTGAAGCTAAGGCTAAGGAAATCAGAAAGCTTGCTGAAAAGTTAATTACTGTTGCTGTTAAGGAAAAGGACAACTTTGAGGAAGTTACTGTAACTTCTAAAAAGGGTGGCGAAGCTGTAGAAAAGACAATTAAGAAGGATATGCCTAGCAAGTTAAATGCTAGAAGAAAGATATTAAGTGTTCTTTATCCAGTAGTTGAAGTTCCTGCAGATGGCAAGAAGAAGAGAGCAAATACTGTTACTGTAAATATGGCTAACAAGTTATTTGACGAAATCGCTCCAAAGTATGCTGGCAGAAATGGTGGTTACACTAGAATTGTTAAGATTGGTCAGAGACGTGGCGATGGTGCTATGGAAGTACTTATTGAATTAGTTTAATTAATATAAAAAAGAGTGTTGCAATAGCAATGCTCTTTTTTTGTGAAATTTAAAGTATTATATGTTTAAATAAAAATAATACTTATAAATATTGTCATAAATTTTCTAATTATGCAATTAAATATTGATTTATAATCAAATTTATGTTACTATTAACATTATAAATAATTAAATTTGGGGAGGAAATTATGAAAAAGGATTATAATGGAATATCCTACAGTAATTATGAAAATGATGAAATTGATATTATAAAGCTTTTAAAACAGTTATTTAAAATTAGGAATATAATTATTATGGCTGTTGTGGGTATTGTATTTGCTATTTCTACATTTTTATATTCTAGTCTAGTGTTACCTGAGTTATATACATCATCTATTGATATGTATGTAAATAGTGGAGTTAGTAATCAAAATCAAGGTCAACAAACTAGTGAGACAACAATGGCGACTTTGGGTATGTCTAGAAATTTAGCGGACTCTTATGTTGTTTTGCTTAACAATAATGTTGTTATGGAGGAAGTTGGGGAAGAACTATTAAAAATTTATACTCCAGAACAAATTGGAAAGTATTTTCCATTAGCTAATAGAGAAAATGGTGATTATTATATTAAGACTGATGCAATAAAGAGTTGTTATAATATTAGTGTTGTTGATAAAACTGAAGTTATTAATGTTATAACAACAGCTCAAGACCCTGTATTGGCTGCTAATATGTGTAATGCATTGGCTAAAGTTGCACCAGATTATTTAAGACAATATTTAAACGCAGGTTCAATTGAACCTATAGGTGGAGCACAAATACCTACTAGAAAGTCTTATCCTAATAATGTTGCTAATGCTATGAAGGGATTATTAGCTGGTGTATTTTTAGTTATTTTTGTTTTAGTTGTTAGAATTTTAATGGATACTAAGATAAAGGATACTGATAACTTTAAAGAAAAGTTTGATTATCCTGTTTTAGGTGAAATTCCTTTAATAACAAATGGAAAAAATAAAGGTTCTGTTAAATTACTTCAAAAAGATAAAAAACAACCTATACCAGAGAGCATTTATATTGAAAATTCTTTTCAGGCAACAGAAGCTTTTAATGCCTTTT
>UQRG01000013.1 GCA_900543365.1 uncultured Eubacterium sp.
TTTTTTAGTTTATTCATATTGTCTTGAACAATAGGATTTTCGTACATATTAGTATTCATAGCAGGAGCTATAAATACAGGACATTTGCAAGCCATAACAGTTGTAGAAAGCATATCATCAGCTATTCCGTTAGCTAATTTGCCAATAATGTTAGCTGTTGCAGGAGCAATAATAACGGCAGCACTTGCTTTAGCTAATGAAATATGTTCAACATCATAAGTATAGTTTTTCTCAAATGTGTCTGTAATACATTTGTTGTTTGTTAGTCTTTCAAATGTAAGAGGGGTTATGAATTCTGTAGCATTTTTACTCATTATTACATTGACATTATAACCATTTTTAACTAAAACTCTGGCTAAATAAGCAGACTTGTAGGCAGCTATGGAGCTTGTTACACAAAGTAAAACTGTTTTTTTGTCAGACAACTTAATCACATCCTATTATTAGTAAATTTAAAATAATTTTAACATTAATGTAGATTTTGTGCAATAGATATTTTATTAAAAAACTGGATTAATTTAAAAACCCAGCTAATCATTTACATATTCAAGTAAGTCACTAATATCACAATTTAAAACACAGCATATTTTAGAAACTAAACCAATATCCACCATATTAATATTTTCGGCTTAATAATAACGATTTATAATATACCCATAAATAAGTATAATAATTAAGGAGATAATACGAATACAATAGAAAAAACTGCTTGTTTTACTGGATATAGAAAGATTAATATATTAGATTATATAAAAGTAAGAATAAAATTAAATCGGGAAATTAAAAAATGAATAAATAAAGGTGTTAAGTATTTTGGTTGTAGTGGTGATGTTGGTTTTGATATGAATGCAGGCATAACAATTTTAAAATATAAAAATTATGTATTTATAAAATTTTAAACAAACAAAATGGTTATATATAAAAACGAAAATTGAACTTACAATAAATAAAGGCTAAATTTTTAAAATCCAGCCTTTATTAATAAATATTAATCATTAATTATGTAATGAGCACCAATACTTTTTTTTCTATTTTCAGCAGCTTTAGCAATAAGCCAGCCTGCAGTAAGCATATTATAAATTTCAAGTCTATCTGGTGGAGTATTTATAATATCAAGTTTACCGAAATTTTTATCTGGCGAATATTTTTCAAACCATTCAATAATACTATGAATATTACCGGTATGCCTTACTATACCTAAAAATTTCATCATTTGTTGTTGAATTTCTTTTTTAGTTGGCAATTCACCTAAAGTTTGAGTAGGTATTACATCATCAAAATCTTCGGCATTTCTTGGAGTATTTACAATATTGTCAGCCAAAAGTTTGCCAAAAACAAGACCTTCAAGTAAAGAATTACTTGCTAATCTATTAGCACCGTGAACACCGGTACAAGCAACTTCACCCACGGCATAAAGACCATCAATATTTGTTATACCCTCTGGTGTGGCTTCAACACCACCCATATGGAAGTGAGCACCAGGAGCAACAGGTATCATTTTATCGTCTACATTTACACCGTGTTCTTCGCAAATTTCAGTTACTGTTGGAAACTTTTCTCTAAAATTGTCAATAGCTGAGGTATCAAGGAATATTTTTTCACCTTTTAAATAATGTGCATAAACTTCTCTTGAAACTACATCCCTTGGTGCAAGGTCTTTTTGAGGATGTACACCCTCCATTATTTTTTCACCCTTATCATTAACAAGTATACCACCAGCACCTCTAACAGCTTCAGATACAAGACCATAAGCCTTGCCATTTATTGTAAGCATAGTAGGATGAAATTGTATAAATTCAAGATTTTTTAACTTACAGCCAGCTCTATAAGCCATAGCCATACCATCACCAGTAATAGTTACATCATTTGATGTTGAAGGATAAAGTTGACCAATACCACCGGTTGCAAGTACCGTATAATCTGCTTTATAGTGAGATATTTCACCAGTTTTTAAATTTTTAGTAATTGCACCGCTACACTTATTATTGTTTACTCTAAGTTCAAGTGCCATTTCATTTTGTAATATATTTACATCAGTTGTAACATTTCTCAAAAGTTGTTCAACAACTCTTAAGCCTGTTCTGTCCCCACCTGCGTGTATAATTCTGTTAAGTCTGTGAGCACCCTCTCTACCAAAAGCAATGTTTCCGTTTTCGTCTTTATCAAATACCATACCAGTTTTAATAAACTCTCGTATAACATTTGGTGCAGTAGAAACTAACTTTATTACAGCATCAGAATCATTAAGATTACAACCTGCTATCATAGTATCTTCATAGTGCCAGTGATAATCGTCCTTTTCAGAAAGGGCAACAGAAATACCACCTTGAGCTAAAGAAGAATTGCAAGATTTGCGTAATCCTTTTGTTATTATAGTTATTTTTTTCTTGTATTTACAAAGCTCTGATGCAACACTTAGAGCACCTATGCCAGAGCCAATTACCAATACATCGGTTTTTATCATTATAATTTACCTCTTTGTAAAATTGTTTTATTATTATTGTACACTAAAATGAAAATAATTCAAGTTTTATATTTACTTTAGTATAAAAATTTTTTAATTGCTCATAATCTATATAGTAGGAGGTGATTTTTTGAAGAAGAAATACTTGGTTTTAGGAGTAGGTTTAATTATAATTGTTACGGCTGTAATTGTTATTAAAAAGGATACAGATGCAAATACTATACCTAATGTTATAAAGCCATCTCCAGTTTATGCAGATGTACCGAATGGTACTGTTCTTTATGACAATATCAATGGTAATGCTATTAATGTTATACTTTCAGGTTCTAAAGTTGAAATTTTAAAAGATAAAAATACACAATGGTATTGGGTAAGGCATAAAAGTCATTTAGGTTGGGTAAAAGGTGAAAGCCTTAAGATACCAGCCGATAGACAGACAAACACTGCTCAGTTATCTGAAAATGTTGTTTTAGGTTATGCTAATAAAACATTTGAAAGTAATACAAAGCATTTTGTTTGGGTTGATATAGATAGACAGAGAGTTTATGTTTTAGTTGGTAAAAAAGGTAATTGGAAAATTGAAAAAATAATAATTTGTGCTACAGGTGTTAATAAGTCACCAACAACAAGAGGTACTTTTGAAATAAGTGATAAAGGAACTTGGTTTTATTCAGATAGACTTAAAAGTGGAGCAATGTATTGGTCTAGATTTAATGAAAGCTATCTTTTTCATTCGGTTGCTATGGATAAAAATAGGAATGTTACTGATTCTGTTCTTGGAGAAAGACGCTCAAGTGGTTGTGTTAGAATGTCTGTTAATGATGCAAAATGGTTTTTTGAAAATATTGAAGCAGGAACAAAAGTTTGGGTTTATTAAATATTAATTATAAAATAAATTTTATATAATTTTTATTGAAGGATGGTAATATTTAGTGTATAATTCTTATTGAAATCAAAGTACGAAGAAGGAATAAAAATGAAAAAAGCAATTATACTTATGCTGTTGTCTGCAATAACAATTGCTGGAATATTTCCATCGATTGCATTTGCCGGTGATTATATTGAGTATGTTGAACCAGAAATAAAACTGAATATTGTAGAGAACAATACACTTATTAAATATCCTTTGGGAGAAAGTAAAAAAAGTGTATTCTGCAACGGTAGACTTTGTGTCCCTGTTAATGAAGGTGTAAAATTAATGGGTGGTAAAAGTCAGAATGTGTCAGGCATTTTAAAAATAGCAATTAACAATAAAAATTACTTTGTTAATAAGGGTGTTACAAGTAATAGACCTAAAGTTTTTACTTATGATAATGAGGAGTATATTTCTATTTATGAAATTACTGTTCCTTTTGACTATGAACTTATAGTTAATGTATCAGCTAATACTGCTGAAATTATGGCTGAAAGTAACTTAAATACTTATAATCAGTCTGTTAAATCTGTTAAGAGTGCTTATATAAGACTTGAGGATATTACTGCCGACGGAATGAAGCCGGGGAAAATTGGTAATTATACTGTAGATATGCTTGAAAAACTTAAGTATACTTCTGAGTATATGTATCAAAGTAATCAGCATTATTACATTGCTTGGATACCTGTTTATGCCTGTCCGGAGTTGAGCTACTGGAATGATGTATCAAAGGATTATAATCTTTATAATTCATACTTCCTTTATGTTATTGATTATATGGTGGACCATAATGGGCATTTAGGACTTCACGGATATACTCACCAATACGGTAATGATGAAAGTGCTGTGGGATATGAATGGGGTGAAAATACACCTTATAATAATAATGAACAGCAAAGAAGAATGGTAGCAGCAAAAGAAACTTGTCATAAACTTGGATATAATGATGAATTTTTTGAATTCCCTCATTATGGTGCAACAGATGCTCAAATGAAAATGGCAGAATATTATTTTGATGCAGTTTATCAATCATATCCTGATAATAAGCATTATAACTATTTAACATATACATCAAGGTCAGGAAAATGTGTATATTATATTCCAACGCCAGCTGATTATGTTCATTATAGAAGAGATGAATCTATATTTGATAGAATTAAAAACTCTGTTTCAAAGGGTTATGCCCTTAGTCTTTTCTATCATCCTGTTATTGATAATAATCAGTTTGAAATTGAAACAGTTGATAATAAAAGAGTGTGGAAGTATTCAAAGGAAGGAACTTTGCCAAGTATAGTTAATTATGTTGCTAATCTTGGTTACAGTTTTTCTAGTTTTAAGTAAAGGATAAAATTATGGCAAGTGTAATTATAATAGGTGGAGGACCAGCAGGTGTTTCAGCGGGACTTTATACTATAAGAGCTAACATTGAAACAACTATATTTACTCAAGGAGGAAGTGCCTTAATAAAGGCTGAAAAAATTGAAAATTATTATGGATTTCCGAATGGAATAAGTGGTAAAGACCTTTACAAAAGAGGTATTGAGTCAGTTGAAAATTTAGGTGCTAGAGTTATTGAACAAGAGGTTATAGGTGCTGGTTATAATGGCAAATTTGTTGTAGAAACGAAAACTGGTTCTTATGAGGCAGATGCTCTTGTTATAGCTAATGGAGCATCAAGAAGTGTGCCTAAAATAAATAACATTAGCAAATTTGAGGGTAAAGGTGTTAGTTATTGTGCTGTTTGTGATGCCTTTTTCTACAGAGGTAGGAATGTTGCTGTAATAGGTAGTGGTGAATATGCTATTCACGAGGCTGATGTTTTAAGTAAAGTTGCTGAAAATGTTACAATACTTACAAATGGTGAAAAATCACCAAATTATGGAAATTGTGATACAAGAAAAATTGTCTCAATAGAAGGGGATAATACTGTTGAATATGTTTTGTTTGATGATGGAAATAAGCTCCCAGTAAGTGGTGTGTTTGTTGCTATTGGAGTTGCTGGAGGCGTTGACTTAGCAAAAAAACTTGGAGCTGTTGTTAATGGTAATTATATAGATGTTAATGACAATATGCAAACTAATATACCCAATCTTTATGCTGTAGGTGATTGTACAGGTGGATTGTTACAAGTTTCAAAGGCTGTTTGTGATGGTGCTAAGGCTGGTATTAATATTATAAAGGCATTAAGAGATAAGAAAAAGTAAACAAAAAAATTAATAAATTATTGTGAAAACCGACAGAATTACAATTTTTGGTAATAAAAAGTTATTACTTGACTTGTAATTCTGTCGGTTTTGTTTTATTATTATTAATATAGCCGATTTTTTGTTTAAAGCACACATTATTTTTCGGCAATATAAAGGAGGAAAATCAAATGAACGATGGATTAAAAAGAATTTTGAGTATTGTTCTTTCTGCTATTATGATATTTTCAAGTGTCACATTTGTTAATATGTCAATTGTAATGGCTGATAGTAGCAGTTACATTTTAGAGGAAGGCGGTTGGCTTGAATCTGCTTATGTTGAGTGGACATCGGTTCCAAATGCAACTGGGTTTGCAGCTTATGTTAAAAAAGCTAATGAAGCTGATTCAAGTTATGTTAAGTTGGATAATGAGCTTATTAGAAAGTATCCAACATATTTTAGGGTTGATGCAGTAGGTTTATCTGCTGGTCAGTATGTTATTAAGGTTGTACCTTATATTAATGGTGCTTTAGATGAAAGTGCTGCTTTTGTATCTGGTACACTTGATGTTAAGGCTTATGACCGTTCTGGTTCTGCTTTTTCATCTAAGTCGCCTTTTTACGGCAAGGGTGTAGGTGCATATAATAATGATGGTACGCTTAAGTCAGATGCACAGGTTCTTTATATTACTAAGGATACTGCTAAAACTGTTAAGGCTGATATAATTACTAATAAGAATGGTACTACTACAGAAGTTACAGGTATGCAGGCTATAATTGATGCTAAGCAGAAAGGTTTAGATACTAGACCTCTTGACTTTAGAATTATTGGTACTATTGATAAAGATAATATGGATAGTTTTAGTTCATCTGCTGAAGGTCTTCAAGTTAAAGGTAAGAATGCTGGAGCTGAGTTAAACATTACTATTGAAGGTATTGGTGAAGATGCAGGCATCAGAGGTTTTGGTATTCTTTGTAGAAATGTTGGTAATGTTGAGTTAAGAAATTTTGGTATTATGCTTTGTATGGACGACTCAATATCTATTGATACTAACAATGACACATTATGGGTTCATAATATGGACTTATTCTATGGTTCAACTGGTGGCGATGCCGACCAAGCAAAGGGTGATGGTACAGTAGATGTTAAGGGTAAGTCAACTCGTGTAACTGTATCGTATAACCACTTTTGGGATAGTGGTAAGTCATCTCTTTGTGGTATGGGCAGCGAAGTAACATCTTCTCATATTACATATCACCACAATTGGTTCGACCACTCTGATTCAAGACATCCTAGAATTAGAGTACAGTCAGTACATATTTATAACAACTACTTTGACGGTAATTCAAAGTATGGTGTAGGTGTAACATTAGGTTCATCAGCTTTTGTAGAAAGTAACTATTTTAGAAATTGTAAGCACCCTATGATGAGCTCAAAGCAGGGTTCAGATATTATGGAAAATGATAAAACAGGTGTTGCAGATTTCTCAGGGAAGGGTACATTTTCAGGAGAGGCCGGTGGTGTTATAAAGGCATATAACAATCATATTGAAGGTTCTGATGCAGATAAGTTCAATGGTGGTGTTGAGCCGGTTTACTATGATGCTACTGCTACAGGAAATAATGGAAAGGCTTCACAGTATGATGCTTACTTAGTAACAACAAGAACTGAGAAAGTCCCAGAAACTGTTAAGGCGTTGTCTGGTGGTTCTTCTTATAATAATTTTGATACTGATACAGCTAATTTTGACTTAGGTGTTGACGAGGCTAATATTACTGCTGTTGAAGATGTACCAGCTGTTGTAACTAAGTATGCTGGTAGAGTAAATGGTGGTGACTTTAAGAATGATACAAACAAGTACACTGTTTTAAATGATGATAAAAGTTATGCAGTAGATACAGTATTAAAGTCCGCTCTTATAAGCTATACACCTTCGTTAGTATCTGTTGGTGGCATAGATGCAGGTGGTGAAGTTGATACAACTGTTTCTACAGAAACAACAACAGAAGTAACTACTGAAAAGGTAAGTGAAACAACTACAGAAAAAGTTACAGAAACAACAACAATCAATGAAAATTCAAGTGAAACAACTACAGAAAATGTAAATCCAGAACCAGATTTTGTTTATGGTGATGTTGATGGTAGTGGTAAAAGAAATATTAGTGATGTAAATATACTTATTGAACAAATAAGAAAGGGTGCAGTTAATGTAATTAAGGGTATTAATGATGTAAATAGTGACGGTGTTGTTGATACAGCTGATGTTGCTACACTTCTTCAGAAAGTTTTAAATGATAGTTTTAAGATGCCTTGTGAACCTACATCTTCAGAGCCTACAACAGAAGCAACAACTGAGGCTACAACAATAGCAACAACGGAGTTAACAACAGAGTTAACAACAGTTGAGCCGACAACAGAATTAGTATCATTTGATGATAAATATGATTTTGAAAACAATCCAGAAATCACCAAAGACGGCACAAGTGGTATTACATATACTGTAAGTACGAAGGGTCAGACTTCTGATAACTTAACTGCTGAAACAATAATTGCTGATTTTGGTGGTAGCAAGACATTATTACTTAATGACAAATCTGCTACAGATGCTGTTAAGGCGGTTGTTCCGGTTACTATTAAGAATAAGGGTATTACAACTTATACTTTAAATATTACGCCTACAGAGGCTAAGGGTAACTGGACAGTATTTATGCTTGATGGCATAAAGGCTGACGGTACAGATGGCGAAGTTTTAGGTTTAAGAATTGATAAGAGTAAGAACTATGGATTAAGAGTAAATGGAGGTTCTGCTGTAACATCTTCCAATGTTGCTGTAGTTTCTAATACAACAGTAAATGTAGTTATAATTGTTGATTTTGATAATGATACAGCTACATTAAGTGTAAATGACAGCACACCTGTTACTGTAACAGATGTTGATGCTAAGTCAATTAAGTCTATGTCTTTCCAAACAGCAACAGATGCCAGAAGTCTTTATGTTGATAATATAACAACTGCTGGAGGTAGTTATTATGGTGAAATTGTTGAATCTACTGAAACAACAGAAGAAACAACAGGGCAGACTACAGAGACAACAACAGAAAAAATAACAGAGAAGACTACAGCAGAGGCAACAACAGAAGAAACAACAGAGCAGACTACAGAGACAACAACAGAAAAAATAACAGAGAAGACTACAGCAGAGGCAACAACAGAAGAAACAACAGAGCAGACTACAGAGGTAACAACAGAGCCTGTTACATCGTTATCATCTTCTTGGACTGCTGGTGACACAGTGCCTTCTTGGTTAGGTGTAAGTGGTTCTGCTGAAAATAATAGTAAAAGTTATGTTGCTTTTGAAAATGTAAATGGTTCTGCTTTTGAACAGACAGTTAAAATTGCAACAAATGGCACATTTACTATAACTCCTGAAAAGGCTGGTACTGTTAAGGTTTATATTGCTGCTGATAATAACAATGCCAATAAAGGTAATGTAACAGCAACAGTTAATAATGCAACTATTGGAACTTATAGCCTACCTAGTAGAAAAGATAGTGCAGCAACAGCTTTTGAATTAACCGTTGATGACACTAATGTTGGTAAGGCTATAACATTTACAACTAGTTATAAAGCTTTACTTTTTAAGGCTGAATTTAATTAATTTATAAACATTTTAAAGGTTTTCTTAACAACTTTCTTTTGATAATGTTTAAAATTAAGAAAGTGAATTTCAAAATTGCAATATAGTTTTGAAAAGTAACTTTTTAAACAAACTGAAGTCCTAGGGTTTAATCTTAGGACTTTTTGTTATAAATAGGGTTAGCTTAAGCTAATTAATCTTGAAAAAATGTTATTTATATGGTATACTATATTTTAATAGTTTGCATAAAGTTTAATGAAGGAGATTATCAATGAAAAGAATATTATCATTTTTATTTATATTTGTATTATCTTTAGGAATGGTTGGATGTAATAGTCAGAATGTTAAGTCAACTAAACCTCAAGTTTATACAAGTTTTTATGCTATTTATGACTTTACAAAAGAAATAGCTGGAGATTATGTTGATGTTTATAATATGGTGCCTACTGGTACAGAACCTCACGATTGGGAACCAACAGTGCAGGATATGGCTAAACTCAATGATGCTGACGCTGTTTTTTATAATGGTCTAAATATGGAAAGTTGGATTGATAAAGTTCAAAAATCTCTTGATTCATCTAAGTTTGTTTGTCTTTCTGATGGTATTAATGTTGATGATGGTGCATCTGATCCTCATATTTGGCTTAACCCTAAAAATGTTAAGGTTATGTGTGATAATATTTATACTACACTTTCAAAAATTGACCCCGATAATAAGGAATTTTATGAAACTAATTACAACAATTATGTTGCTAAACTTGACAAACTTGATAATGATTTTAAGACAACTATTGAACAACTACCTAATAAAAATATAGTAGTTTCACACGAAGCATACAGCTATTTATGTGATGTTTATGGCTTAAATCAAGTAGCTATTGATGGTATATCTGCCGATAGCGAACCATCACCTGATAAAATGTTAAGCCTAATTAATTTTGTTAAAACAAATAACATTAAGTATATTTTTTATGAGGAACTTGTTTCTCAAAAAACTGCCGAAACCCTTTCAAATGAAACTGGAGCTAAACTTTTGCCTTTAAATCCTTTTGAAGGACTTACTGATGAGGAAATAGCTAAAGGTGATAATTATATTTCAATAATGTATGAAAATCTTGAGAATATTAAAACAGCTTTAAGTTAAAGGAGAAAATGTTATGAAAGTATTGGAGGTTAAGGATTTATCATTTAGTTATCCAGATAAAAGTATACTTCACAGGCTTTCATTTGATGTTGAAAGCGGTGATTTTCTTTGTGTAGTGGGTACTAATGGTACTGGTAAATCTACATTGTTAAAATTAATATTAAATATCTTGCAACCTACAGAAGGTGAAATTCACCTTTTAGGTGAAACTCCGTATAAATTTAAAAGTTATTCTAAAATAGCTTATGTTTCACAAAAAGCAACTTCTTTTAATAGGGATTTTCCTGCAACTGTTGAGGAAATTGTAACACTTGGTCTTTATTCACAAAAAGGTTTCTTAAAAAAATATGATAAAGAAGATAAAAAAAAGGTTGCATCTGCTTTAAAAAGAGTAGGTATGTATGATTATAAAGATAGAAAAATAGGACACCTTTCAGGTGGACAACAGCAAAGAGTGTTTATAGCAAAGGCTCTTGTTTCTTCTCCAGAAATTATTTTTCTTGACGAACCTACAGTTGGCATAGATATAAAGGCTGTTGATTCAATATGCTGTCTTTTAGGTGAACTTAACAAAAGTGGTATAACTATAGTAATGGTGACTCACGATATTTCATCTATACTTTATCATTCAAATAAGGTTCTTGTACTTTCAGAAGATGGTGAAGGAGAAATTATGCTTGCTGATGAGTTTAACTCTCATACTATACTAAATCACCTTAACCACAAGCATTAACAAATACTGTTGGGTTATAAAACCTTAAACAAGGAGAGTTATTATGGAAATATTTACACTTGCTTTTATGCAAAGAGCAATAGTTGTTGCTATATTTATATCAATAATTACACCACTTATAGGAAATATTATTGTGCTTAAAAGACTTTCAACAATAGGTGATGCACTTTCTCACGCTTGT
This sequence comes from uncultured Eubacterium sp., assembly GCA_900543365.1. Taxonomy (GTDB): domain Bacteria; phylum Bacillota; class Clostridia; order Lachnospirales; family CAG-274; genus Gallispira. The sequence continues at coordinate 11,257 of UQRG01000013.1, forward strand.
CTTGCAGGTGTTGCAATAGGTCTTTGTTTTAGTCTGAGTCCTATACTTGTAGCTATTATTTTGTCACTTTTGTCGGCTATTATTATTGAGTATATAAGAAGGTCTTTTCCTAATTATTCAGAAATAGCTACTGCTATTGTTTTAAGTTTTGGTGTTGGTGTTGCGGCTATATTTTCTGGTTTTGTCAAAAATGCTGCTAGTTTCAATAGTTTTTTATTTGGTTCAATAGTTGCTATTTCAACTTTTGAACTTATTACAGTTATAGTTTTAAGCATAATAGTCATTATAACGATGCTTGTACTTTACAGAGAACTTTTTTACATCTCATTTGATGAGGAAAGTGCAGCACTTTCTGGAGTTAAGGTTAAAAGTGTAAATTTTGTGTTTACAATGCTTACAGCTATTGTAGTGTCTATAGCTTCCAGAACAGTTGGTTCTCTTGTTATTTCATCATTAATGATTATACCTGTTGCTTGTGCAATGCTTGTATCTAAAAGCTATAAACAAAACTTGGTGTTATCTGTTGTATTTGCCCTTTTGTTTACAATAGCAGGTCTTGCTATAACTGCGTTTTATGACCTTAAGCCGGGCGGTACAATTGTTCTTATTGGTATAGCGGTACTTCTTGTTATTGTAGTAGCAACAAGAAAGCAAAGGTGATGTTATGAATAATACAGATAAATTTTTAGATTTATATAGACAACTTGAAAGAATAGGTAGAGCTAATTACTTTCCGGAAATTCCAGAAGGTTCACCTATCATATCTCGGCTTACGGCTATACCTGCCTTAAGAGAATTTAAGGAAGATATAGAGTATTGTAGAGTTGTAAGAAATTTTCTTGTCCATACGCCTAGGGTGAGAAATGTATATCCTGTTATTCCATCAGATGATATGATTAGAATACTTGAAAAATGTGTATCAAGAGTAAAAAGTCCTACAAAGGCAATGGAGTTTGCTGTTAGGCGAGAAAATATGTTTACAGCTTCCCTTGGTGACAAAATAACTAATGTTACAGATTATATGAATAGCAGAGGATTTACACATATTCCTATTTTTGATGAAGGTAAACTATTAGGTGTATTTAGTGATAATGTTATATATTCTTATATTTGTGACAAAGGTACACTGCATATTGATGAAAATACGGAGCTTTTTGAATTTATTAACTATTTAGGTTTAAGTTATCATATTAATGAGTATTTTGCTTTTATGAAAGCTGATGCCACACTTTATGAGGCGGCAGACTTGTTTAGTATCGATAGTAGATCTATGAAACAGCTTGCAGTGATTTTCTTTACTGATAATGGAAGAAGTGACGGCTATATTAAAGGTATGATGACACCTTATAGTTTATTAAGAGATGCTCCAGATTATATAAATAATTAGAATAATAAATTTACGGAGGAAATTATGAAAAAGTTTTATTTAATTTTAGCAGCAGCTATGCTAAGCGTTTCTTTTACTGGTTGTGGAAAGACAGATACAGAACAGGCACAAGCGGAGGTAGCGTCAAAAGCACCTATTACTTATGCTCAGAACGATTTTGCAATTTACACAACAGATGATAATATGCAACCTGTTAAGTTTTTATGTATGTTAGGTGTTGATAATTCTGCTCTTAACAATAGTGACGATGAAACAGTGAAGTATTTAAAGCCTTTTATTACTGTTGATACTGGTAAGTATAAAGTTGGCGACAAAGAGAATGTAGGAAAAACTAAGGAAGAAGAACTTGTTAATTATTTCTCTTATTTAGGTAGCCATAAGCCTGTTATTAATGTTAAGGGTATTACAACAACTGGTATTGTTAAAGAGGATGATAAATGCAGTACAGTTGATGATGTTATTAAGGCTTATGGTATTGATAAGGATAATGAGGAATATATAGTTTCAAAAGGTGAAGGTAATGATTATACAATTCAGTTAAACTTTAAAGATGGTTCTAGTGAGGGTATTGTTGATAGAATTGTTACTAAAAAAGGTGAGGATTTATCTTCAGTTAAACAAAGATATTCTCTTAGATTTAATATTGTTAATGGTTATGTTCACGGTATCGAGGGATATATGTATTATTAAAGGTGTAGAATATGAACATAAGAGATTATATTAAAAATAAAAAGTTGATTTGTGATGGTGCTTTTGGTACTTATTTTTCAACATTTAATGCTGGCATTTTACCGGAAAAGGCTAATACAGCAGCTCCTGAACTTGTTTTAAGTGTTCACAGTGAGTATATTAAGGCTGGTGCTAATCTTATAAGAACCAATACCTTTGCATCAAATAAAATAAACCTTGGTTGTACAGATGATGAATTAAAGGCTAACATTAAGTCAGCTTATTCATTAGCTAAAATGGCTGCAAGAGATGATGTCTTAGTTGCTTGTGATATTGGACCTGAGAGTAAAGAGGATTTTTATACAATAGTTGATACATTTATTGAGTGTGGTGCAGAAATTATAATTTTTGAAACTTTTCCGGAAGTTGATGAAATTATACCTGTTATTAAATATATTAAATCAAAAAATAAGGGTATATTTATAATAACTCAGTTTTGTGTAAATCAACACGGTTATACTGAAGAGGGTATAAGTGCTTTAAGACTTTTTGAAAAATGTAATGAAATAGATGAAATAGATGCCTTTGGTCTTAACTGTGGTGTTGGTCCTAGTCATCTTCTTGATGTACTAAAAAAAATTAATTTAGAAACAGATAAGGTAATTACAGCTTTTCCTAATGCTAGTTATCCAGCTGTAGTTCAAGACAGAATGGTATTTCTTGATAATATTAATTATTTTTCTGAAATTATGGTTGATATTGCAGGCTATGCTGATATTATAGGTGGCTGTTGTGGTACAACTCCTCAATATATTAAAGCAATTGGAGAAACAGTTGATATAAGTGTCAGTTTTTCTCATCATAGTTTTAAGAAGAAAGGTACAGCTTTAGTTACAGGTGATGAAAAACATAGTGGTTTTTTTGCAGGTAAAGATGGTAAAAAGCTTATTGCTGTTGAGCTTGACCCACCTAAAGGGAGTGATTGCACTACTCTTATGGAAACGGCAAATTATCTTAAAACTAAAGATGTAGATGTTATAACATTTGCAGATTCACCTAGTGGAAGAACTAGAGCCGACTCAGTATTAATGAGTATAAAAGTGGCAAAGGAAGTAGGTATAAATGTTATGCCTCATATTTGTTGCCGTGATAAAAATGCTATTGCTATAAGTTCTCTTTTGTTAGGAGCTTATATTAATGATATTAGAAATTTTCTTGTTATTACTGGTGACCCTGTACCAAGTACAGCTAGGGATAGAATCAAGGGTGTATTTAACTTTGATTCTGTAAGACTTATGGAGTATATGCAGGAAATGAATAATGAAACCTTTATTAGTGATAAGCTCTGTTATGGAGGGGCTATTAACTATGATAGACGCAATATTGAAATTGAAATTAAGCGTATAGAAAGTAAGATTAAAGCTGGTGCAGAATTTTTCCTTACTCAACCAGTATTTGATGATAAAGATATTGATACTCTTAAATATATAAGGTCAAGAGTTGACACAAAAATTCTTGTTGGTATTATGCCTCTTGTAAGTATAAGAAATGCTAACTTTATTAAAAATGAAATAACAGGCATTAGTATTCCAGATGATATTATTAATAGATTTAATAGTGATATGACTAAGACTGAATCTGAGGCTGTTGGTATAGAAATTGCAAGAGAAGTAATGGAAAAGGTAGAGGATTTTGCTGATGGTTTTTACTTTATGATACCTTTTAATAGATTGTCGATAGCAAAAGCTCTTATTAAGTAAAAGGAGAAAATATGTTAAAGAAATTAAGGGTTGCAGAGCTTAATGTAGAAATTGACCTTAAATATGATAGAACTCTTAAGCAGTCTAAGGACTATGAAGCTGATTTTGATGATTTCAATATATCAATAGATATACCTAAAGCAGATATTGAGAGAATAAATAAAGAAAATCCTCAAGTAAGTGCTGACGATATTGAGTATATATATACAGGGGCAGCTTTTTATGAGTTGTTACCTCATTTTAAGGGATTTATGCTTCATTCAAGTGGTGTTGTTGTGGATAACTATGCCTATTTATTTTCAGCTGACCCTGGTACAGGTAAATCAACGCATACTAGCTTGTGGGTAAAATATTTTGGTAAAGATAAAGCTAAAATTATTAATGATGATAAGCCAGCTATTCGTATGATTGATGATAAACTCTATGTTTATGGTACACCTTGGAGTGGTAAAACTGACCAAAATATAAATATGAAAGTACCTATTGGTGCTATTGTATTTTTGGAAAGGTCTGAAGATAACTGGATTAAGGAAATAAATCCTCAAGAGGCTATTCCTCTTATATTACAGCAAACAGTTAGACCACAGAAAGAAGAAGTAATGATTAAGCTTTTGGATATGCTTGATGTTGTTCTTAGAAAAGTTAAACTTTATAAACTTGGTTGCAATATGACTGAAGATGCTGTTAAGGTAAGCTATAATGCCATAAAAGTTGGAGGTAAATAGAATGAAAATTAAAGAAGGTTATTTGTTAAGAGAGGTTGCTGGAAGTAATATTGTTGTACCTGTAGGCTCTGGTAATATGGATTTTAGCGGAGTTATTACATTAAATGAGGTTGGTTCTTTTATATGGAAACAATTGGAAAAAGATGCCACTAAAGAAGATATATTAAATAATCTTCTTGATGAATATGATGTTGATAAAGCTACAGCAGAAAGGGATGTTGATGAATTTATTAACAAATTAAAGGGAGCTGAACTCCTTGCAGACTAAATCTGTTACACTGTCTGAAGTGTATGATGTTATGATGGAAATGCTTAATAATGGAGGAACAGTTAATTTTAATCCTCGTGGCACAAGTATGTTACCTACATTGCATAATGATGGTGATAGAGTTGTATTGAAAAAAATTAATTCATTGAAAAAATATGATTTGCCGCTTTATTTGAGAGATAACGGTCAATTTGTACTTCACAGGGTACATAATATAAACGCTGATGGCACATTTAATATGTGTGGTGATAATCAGTGGAACTTAGAAAAGGGTATACGACCAGACCAAATAATAGGAACAGTTATTTCAATACAAAGGAGTGGAAAAATTATTAAGGTATCAAATCCTTTATATAGGATTTATGTTGTTTTGTGGGTAAAAACTAGAATTCTTAGAAGAATTATTATTGGTGGATTTAGGAAATTTAAACAAAAAATAAGGAATAGATAAATTTATCTATTAAGCATTATTGTTTGTAACATAATTTTTGTGTGAACAATAATTTATACATTACAGAGGTGAAAAAATGGAAAATTTATATACAGCTGATGAAGTTGATGTATGTGTCATAGGTGCAGGTCACGCAGGTTGTGAGGCAGCATTAGCTACAGCAAGAATGGGACTTAAAACTATATTATTTGCTTTAAATCTTGATAGTATTGCAATGATGCCTTGTAATCCTCATATTGGAGGTAGTTCAAAGGGACATTTAGTTAGAGAAATTGATGCCTTAGGTGGTGAAATGGGCAAAAATATTGATAAGACATATTTGCAAATCAAAATGCTTAATACAGGTAAAGGACCTGCTGTTTATTCATTAAGAGCTCAAGCAGACAAAGCAAAGTATCATACAGAAATGAAAAAAGTTCTTGAAAATACCGAGAACCTTTTAATAAGACAAGGTGAAATTATTGATATTTTAACTGAAGATGATAAGGTAACGGGAGTCGTTTCTGAAAGTAATGCTATTTATAAATGTAAGGCAGTTATAATATGTAGTGGTACATATTTACAGTCACGCTGTCTTTATGGTGATACTATTATTGAAAGTGGTCCAAATGGTTTAAGAAGGTCAGAAAAATTAAGTGCTTGCCTTGAAAGATTAGGTATTAAATTGTTTAGATACAAAACAGGTACTCCAGCTAGAGTTGATGCCAAGACTGTAGACCTTACAAAAATGAAAGCACAGCCTGGTGATAAAAAGGTTGTACCTTTTTCTTTTGAAAATATAGGAAAAAATATAGATAAAGAACAATATGATTGTTATTTAACTTATACCAATGAGGAAACTCATAATATAATTAGAGCAAATCTTGAACGTTCGCCTTTATATTCTGGTGTAATTGAAGGCACAGGTCCTAGATATTGTCCGTCTATTGAAGATAAGGTTGTTAGATTTGCTGACAAAACTCAGCATCAAATTTTTGTTGAGCCAGAAGGTGAGGATACCAATGAAATGTATATTCAGGGTATGAGTTCATCACTTCCGGAAGATGTACAGTTAGCAATGTATAGAACTATACCTGGACTTGAAAATGTAAAGTTTACAAGAACAGCTTATGCTATTGAATATGATTGTATTGATGCTAATCAGCTTAAACTAAGTCTTGAATTTAAGAATATAAAAGGACTTTTTTCTGCTGGTCAGTTTAATGGTACTAGTGGCTATGAGGAGGCTGCTGCTCAAGGTATTATTAGTGGTATAAATGCTGGTGCTTATATAAAAGGTATTGAACCACTTATACTTGACAGAAGTGAGGGCTATATTGGCGTTCTTATTGATGATATTATTACTAAGGAAAGTAGAGAACCTTATAGAATGATGACATCAAGAGCTGAATACAGACTTCTTTTAAGACAGGATAATGCAGATTTAAGGCTTACAGAATATGGATATAAGTATGGTCTTATATCACAGGAAAGATATGATAGATTTTTAGCTAAAAAGTCTGCTATTGAGGCTGAAATTAAGAGAGTTAGCAATATTAATTTTGGACCAACTGATGAAGTTAATTCACTTCTTAAAAGTCTTGACAGTTCACCTCTTTCAACAGGTGTAAATATGGGAGATATTATTAAGCGACCAGAAATTACTTATGATATGCTTGCTCCTATTGATACTGAAAGACCGGATTTAAGTGATGAGGTTAGAGAACAGGTTAATATTCAAATTAAGTATGAAGGCTATATTGCAAGACAGATGAAACAGGTAGAGGCATTTAAAAAACTTGAAGCTAAAAAGATACCAGAAAATATTGACTATGATGATGTTATGGGTCTTAGACTTGAGGCGACACAAAAATTTAAGGCTGTTAGACCAGTTAATATTGGTCAAGCCAGTAGAATAAGTGGTGTTAGCCCTGCCGATGTTAATATGCTTTTAGTTTATTTAAACAGTAGAAGATAGAATTAATGAAAAGGTAAGTAGATGATAATTGGACATTTATTTACCTTTTTTATTAGAAAAAAGTATTGAAAACAGAAATAGTTTTTATAAACATTGCATTTAGAGAAATAAAATATAAAAAAGATTAAGCAATTTTAACTATATTACAACAAATGAGAGAGCCTTATATAACGACTTATAAAAAGGAATACAGAAATATAGGAATTGACACTTGAAATATAGTGTTGTTTTCTATATCTTAAACAAATTTTCTTAGGATAAGTATAAAAGAAATGATTACTCGTTTTTCTAATGATATAATTATTTAATAAGAAAAGTAACAAATTTAAATTTGTGGGGAGAATTTTGTATTATGGATAATAATATTTTACAACTTGACGAAAAATTTGTAGATGATTTTTGGTTTTTGAGAAAAGAGCTATTTGAAGAATTAGGAGAAATTTCTCAAAACATGGATACTTCTGAACTTAAATTGGTAACTAAACAATATTTTTTGTCACATATAAATAAGGATTTAATTAGTTGGGGGATATTCCAAAAGGAAAAACTGGTTGCAATCGGTTCTTTGTGCCTGTTTACCCGTATT
>UQRG01000014.1 GCA_900543365.1 uncultured Eubacterium sp.
TTTATTTTGAATATCCTTTGCACTGCCAGTATACTCCTTTTTATTTTTATCACTTATTTTACTTACACTATCGCAACTAGGTTTATGATATTTCTTCGACTTAGTATTCAAAATATATGTATTACTGGCTGTTGTTGACGAAGTGGCTTCAATAGTTGTATTTTCTGCTTTAGCGTCAGTATTTGCAATAGAGTCAGTATGAGAGATAGTATTATTTGTTACAGTTTCAACTTTATTACCATATTTCATAGTAATTCCATTGCCACTACACTCTGCAATAATTGTTCCCATTTTGTCAGTCCTGTAGATTTTAATATTATGTTTATTAAATCTGTCAACTATTTCTTTATGTGGGTGTCCATAATCATTATTTTTGCCACAACTGATAACAGCTATCTGTGGATTTACCGCATTTACAAAACTTTCTGTAGATGAAGTTGAGCTACCGTGATGACCCGCCTTCAATAAATTAGCTGAAATATTGGTACTACTATTTAAAATATCCCGTTCTTCACCCTTGCTACAATCACCTGTAAGTAAAATACTATCATTTAAGTAGCTTAATTTAATTACAACCGAATTGTCATTTGTTTCATTTGATATTTCTACAGGACCAATAATTTCACAGTTAAATTTACCCACATTAAATTCATTGCCAGCTTGTGCCTTTATTACATTAACATTATTATTTTCAATAGCATCAAGCATATTTTCAAAACAACTTGTTGATGTAGCCTGATTTGGCATAATAATATTATCAACTTTAATATTATTAATTACATTGTCCATACCGCCAATATGGTCAGAATGTGGGTGTGTTGCCACAACATATTTAAGCTCTTTCACACCCAAATTATTAATATAATTTACGACTGTATCACCTTTGTCTTCTTCACCGGCATCGACTAACATATACTCCCCACTACTTTCAATCAATATGCTGTCACCTTGACCAACATCAATAAAATGAACATTATTATATGTTGTTGTTCTTTGTGTAGATTCAGTAGTATTATACGCATTTGAACAACCTAACAAAAATACAAAAGCAAATATAGATATAAAACATTTTAAACTTTTCATACTTTCTCCTTTTTATCTTCAGTGTTAATGCACTCAACAAGTCTATTATCTTTATTATAAAAGCTTACTTTAATAGATGCGTCATTTTGAGGTATACCACTTATTACTTGATAAGTTGCACTCACAATTTGCAAGTCAAAAACTATATCTTTTCGCTCTTTTTTAGTCAACCTATCAAAATAAATATTAAATACTGTATAGTCATTGTTATACTTTACACTAACTACACCCTTATATTTATCTGATAATAAATTAGCAGTATCTTCAACTCTCTTCTTTAAACCTATTACAAAATCATCATACTTTTCCTGAGTAATAAATGCAGATACAAAACCAGTTTCTTCATCAATTGTTATACCATAAGCACCTAAACTTTTAAGTTGTTCCTTTATATCTTTTTTCTTATCGTTATTACCAAAATATTCCGGAGATATAACCATTTTAATCATATAATCACTCCTTAAAAAAACCTCTCTCTTAGTATACACTAAAGAGAAAGGTTTTTCAATAAATTAAATAATTATATTTACAAATTACATAATCAAATCAGAATTTTGGAATTGTCTTACAGACAAATCGTGATTATATGCAGATGTAGTCATTGTATTTTTAAGGTTATCAATAGAAAGTTTGTAAGCATCAAGTTCAAGCTCTGTAATTTTACCTAAGCTATACTGAGTTTCCTTAACCTTAAGCTGTTCTTCCATTGTTGCAAGTTCAGCAGCATTATCCTTATAAGTTCTTTCAGCTTCTCTAATATCATCATAGAGAGAAGTCATTGAAACCTTTAAACTAGTTTTAGTATCAGCAAGAGTTCTTGTAGCTTGCTCATAAGCAGTTTCTGTTGTCTTTCTATCACTACTTCTCTTAGAACCATCAACAAAAGTATCAAGGCTGTACTTCTTAATATCCACGGAATCCTGTGCTGCCTTAACAGAAAGATTAGTCGCAATAGCCTTGTTAATTTCATTATCAAGAGATACATCTTCCATATTAGTAAATTCAATATCTTCTACAACAAGATTGTATTCTTGATTAATAGGCTTACCCATTAACTGATTAAGGCTTCTGTAAGCAGCTGCAATCTGAGTTTCAACAGAAGCTCTATTTGATACTAATGTATCATAAGTCTGCTTGTAATTATTATATTCAACCTGACTTAATTTACCAAGACCGAGCATAACTTCATAAATCTTCATCTGTCTAGCCTGAATATCAATTTGCTCATCATAAAGAGCAAGGCTATTTTCTGCATTATGAATACTGTAGAAAAGTTTTCTAACATTATATTCAATTTTCTGCTTTGCCAACTCCTTATTATCACTATAAGTTTCAAGAGCTACAGCAATTTCTCTTAAACTAACTGCAAGAGAATGTGTTGTCTGGTAATCACCACTTACCATAATGTTACCCATAGCATCTTCTGCACCTGCATTCTGAAAGTTTTCTCTAACAGCAATTTCGTTATCTTCAGCAACATCAATACTATCATCAAGGTTTTTAATATCCCTACTAAAACCAATAGCATTAGTAGTTGCATCTTCCATAGTTAAATCTTTCTTCTCAGTTAATTCATCATATGTTGCACCAGACGAATTAGAGCCAACAGTTTTAGTTTCACTACTAATTTGACCCTTAACCTTACCTACAGTACCATCAGCGTAAGCAACAGTAGGCATAAGCATAGCTGCAGCAATAATACCACAAATAAATCTTTTTCTATTCATTAGATAATACCCCTTTCTCAAATGCTTTTTTAGCATCTTTTCTTTTTTTCTTTGCCTCATCTCTAGGTGAAACGCTTCTTATATGATTTTTTCTCAATCTATTCTTAACAGAATTTACTAAAGAATAAAGTACAGGAATAAATACAAGAGTAACCAAAGTACCAATTGTAAGACCAAAGCAAATTACAATACCCATACCCTGATTAGTTTCCATACCTGAACCAATGGCTAAAGCTACAGGAATCATACCAATTACAGTAGTAAGTGTTGTCATAAGAATAGGTCTTAATCTTGAACGACCTGCTGCAACAAGAGCATCATCAACACCTAACTTAGTATCTCCTTCAAGTAACTGATTAGTATAGTCAACAAGTACAATACCATTATTAACAACTGTACCAACAAGCATTATAAGACCCATATAAGCTGTTGATGTAAGACTCTGACCTGTAATCAACAAACCAACAATACCACCTGTAATAGAAATAGGCATTGAGAACATAATGATAAACGGATATACAAATGACTCAAATTGTGATGCCATAACCATATATACAAGTAATATAGCTACAATAATACAAGTAAATAAGTCTGAGAATGTATCTTCCATCATTTCCATCATACCACTGAACTCATAACTATAACCATCAGGGAATACATAGTTATCAAGTACTTGCTGAACCTGTGCCTGCTGAGTTGCCATATCAAGGTTACCAATCTCACCTGTTATCTCAATATAAGTCTGCTGATTTTCTCTAGTAATTGTTAGTGCACTTTCGCCCATTTCAATACTTGCTACTTCTGTAAGAGGAATAATAACCCCCTGTGAATTAGTAATTGTAAGGTTATTTAAATCCTTAATATACTTAATATCATCATCAGGATACATAATTCTTACATCAATTTCAGTACCATCAGTTTTATACTCTGTTGCTACTGAACCTGAGTTTGCATTACTTACAGCTGTTGCAATGCTTCTTGTTGAAAGTCCGTATTGAGCAGCCTTAGCTCTGTTTATTACAATACTTGCCTCTGTTGATGCATCATCAAGTGATGACTCAACATTCTTAGAGTCTGGTAACTTTTCAATTTCAGCAATAAGTTCGTTGCTTATTTCTCTAAGGGTATCCATATCATCGCCCTTAATCATAACATCAAATCCATTACCACCAAGTGAGCCCATAGAACTACCACTTGCACTAACTTCAATTTCACAACCAGCTATATTTTGAAGTTTAGATTCAATATCTTCCTTAATTTCATCTGTACTTCTAGTTCTGTCTTCCTTATCTCCAACATCGTAGTTTATTGAAACAGTAGTTCCACTACCACTTCTCAAACCACCACCGCCAACATTAGCATTCATCTTCTGCATTTCAGGTACATCACCAATTCTATCAAGGAGAGTATTAAGCATAGCCTCACTTGTTTCATAGTCAGTACCATTTGGTAATGTAGCTGTTACTCTAATCGAACCTTCATCAGTTTGTGCCATAAGGTCAGAACCGACTGTACTTGAAAGCCCCATTGAAGCAATAAATATTATAAGAACAACTACACAAGTTCTAACTCTATGATTAAGACACATTCTAATAAGTTTAGAATATCCATAATCCATTTTATCAAGCATACTACCAACAGCATTATCAACATTACCAATAATTTTTCCAAATACATTGTTATTTCTAATCTTATCCTCGTGACGCATAAGAACAGCAGCAGCCATAGGAACAAATGTAAGAGCTACAACAAGAGATGCACCTAATGCGTAACAAACAGTATAAGAAATTTCCTTCATTATATCGCCCATTGTACCTGGCATAAACGCAAGTGGAAGGAAAACCGCAACTGTAGTAAGTGTTGATGCAAAAATTGCCATTGACACTTCTCTACTACCTTCATAAGCAGCCTCAGGTCCACTCATACCCAAGTCTTTTTTCTTAAATATATTTTCCAGTACAACAGTAGAGTTATCTACCAACATACCAATTGCAATAACTACACCACCAAGTGACATCATATTAAGTGTCATACCAGTAAGATACATAAGACCAAATGTAGCCATAATAGATGTAGGAATAGATACACCGATTACAAGAGCAAGTCTAACACTTCTTAACATAATAAGAAGTACAAGAACAGCTACAAACGCAGCCTGAAAAGCTGTTGACACCATATTATCAAGAGAAGTCTTGATATAATCGGCAGTATCAGATAATATAGTGAATTCAAAGTCCGGATATTTTTCTTTTAAACTAGATATAGTCTTGTTAATATTATCAGTTACTTCTACTATATTAGCATCACTCTGTTTAGATAAAGAATACATACAACCTTCTTTACCATTAATAAGTGCAAGAGATTCCTTATCTTTACTTGTTTCCTTAACTTCAGCAACATCTTTAATCATAATGCTGTTGCCATTATTTGTTGTTATATATGTATTTTTAATATCCTCAATAGAACTAAACTCACCTTCTGTTCTAAGGGAAATATCAGTTGTACCTTGCTTAAGTTCACCAGATGGCAAGTTAGTATTTTCGGCTGAAAGAGCAGATGCAATACTACTCATTGTTATACCATAATTATCCATTTTGTTCTGGTCAACAATAATTCTAACTTCATCATCAGAACCACCAGATAAAGAAACAGATGAAACACCATCAACCTTTTCAAAATAAGTTGAAACATTATCATCGAGAAGATTGTAAAGGGCATTTACATCATACTTATCACTAGTAACACCAACATTAATACTTTCAGAGTTCATATCCATTTTCATAATTGTTGGATCATCAGCGTCATCTGGAAGTTGACCTTTAACTCTATCAAGTTTATCTCTCATATCATTTGTAGCTACATCAATATCTGTACCGTCTACAAACTCAATCATAACCATTGATGAACCGTTAGATGTACTTGATGTAATCGTATCTACACCAGTAATAGTTGCAAGAGTTTCTTCAATAGGCTTAGTTACAAGGTCCTCCATTTCCTCAGGAGCTGCACCAGTATAAGTACAACTAACCAGTGCTATTGGTAAATCAATATCAGGAGTCATAGCAAGGTCAAGTGAGTTGTAAGCAATAGTACCTCCTAAAAGAACCATCATTGTTACCATAACAACAGTAACAGACCTTTTAATACAAGTTTTTATCATTTCTTCTTAGCCCCCTTAACATCTGCAGGAGCTGTTGTTGCCTCTGTTGTAACTTCAACATCAACACCATTATCAGAAACAACATTTATCTTATCGCCGTCAGCAAGATAAGTCTGACCCTTTGTAACAACCTTATCATTAATAGAAACACCTGATGTTAATTCTATTGTATCCCCTGTGTCAATACCTACTGTAACATCAACCTTTTTAACTGTGTTCTTATCATCTGTTACGAATACATAGTACCCACCATTGTTGTCATCAAGAACTGAATCTCTAGGAACAATAACAGCATTGTTACTTGTTGACTTAGCAAAATAAACTTTAGCAAACATACCAGCCTTTAAGTCACCATTTTCATTAGGTATATTAATCTTAATAGTGTATGTACCATCAGTATTTGAGCCTGGTGGAATTTCTGTAATTGAACCGGTAAATGTGCTATTAGACATTGAAGGAATTTCAATAGTAACAGCATCTCCAACTTTAACACTTGTAGCAACCTGTTCAGAAGCATTAACCTCAACATTAAGAGATGATAAATCTACTACTTGATAACCAACACCACTAGCCATAGCACCAGTTGTAACATTCTTTGATAATACTGTACCACTAATTGGACTTGTTACTGTACAATAAGCTATCTGCTGTTTAGCAGTATCTACAGCTACAGAAGCACTTTTTTGCGAAGCAAGAGCTGAATTGTAAGAATCCTTAGCCTTTCTTGTATTTTCTGCAGTAGTTTTTTTAGCGAGAATATCATAACTAGTCTTAGCTTGGGTAAGGCTATCTTGAGCACTCTTAACATTAAGCTGTGCCTTTGTATATGAATTCTGTGCATTATCAAGAGTATTCTTATAAGTATTTAATGTATCATCAGATACACCACCAACTTCATTAAGCTGTTTGTTAATATCATAATCACTCTGAGCTTTATCTAAAGCAATCTTAGCATCATCAAGAGACTTATTAGCTGTATCAAGAGCAGTCTGTGCATTTGTTATAGTATTTTTTGCACTTGAAAGCTGTGTTTCCATTGTAGCACCATTAGCTGTATCTACACCAGTTTTAGCTGACTGAACACCAGCATTAGCTGAATTGAGCGATGCTTGAGCACTCTTTAAACTATTTTGATAATCTGTATCATCAATTTTATACAGCACAGCACCCTTTGATACCTTGTCACCAACTTCATAATAAGTCGCAGAAACAGTACCTGATACCTTAGCACTTACATCAACAGTTTCAGCAGCTTGAATTGTACCAGAATACATATACTCATCCTTAACTGTATTAAGCGTTGGATTGGCTATTTCAACACTGGTTATACTTTCTTCTTCTTTCATTTGTGGCATATCCTTTTTACCACCACAGCCCACAAGCATTAAAAAGCATAATGCTACAGCTGTTAGTCTAACATACTTTTTCATATAAACCTCCTAGTAATACATTATATTAAAATATAGTATAATACAAATACTTTAATTAAAAGTGAACTTTAGATTAAAAAACAATTAGAAAATAATAATAATTGATTAATATTACACAAGTTTCATCAATGTTTTAATTAGTCCATTTTTTTCTTCTTTAGATAAATGACTGTATATTTCTTCTTCTATTTGACCTGATGTATTTTTTAGTACTTCAATTATTTCGTCACCCTTATATGTCAATTTAATTATGTAATTTCTGCCATCCTCTTTACTTTGTTCCTTATATATTAATCCATTTTTAACCATAGTTTTAACTAAGCTGGAAACAGAGGACTCCTTTACTTGCATTTCTGTACTTATAGTTTTTTGATTGATGCCATTCTCTTTGCCAAAAAATACAATCATACCTAAAAGAGCAGCCTGTTGTGCAGAAATAGAGTAATCCTTAAGTTTTTCATTCTGCATTAAAATACATTTGTGAGCAACCTTATATAACAATGGTGTTATACCCATATCAACAGTATATTCCAAGTTAAATTTACACTCCTTTACAAAACTTAGACTTCTAACCTTTTTAGATTTTACTCCTCTTTTATTAATATGTCAATAAGTTTTTTATCACTTAATAAAAATTTCATAGTTTCTTTGTTTTTTATATAATTAGTTATTTTATATCAATCTTTTTACTAAAAATACTCGCCTTTATTCATAAGCGAGTATTTTCAGTTCTATTTAATTGTTTTCGGTTTCTATTGTAACTTCTGTCGTATTAGGTCTGTTACCCATTCTATCATCCATACTTCTAAAGCCATTGTTATTACCATATTTACTAACGCCTTCCTCAGCACTAAGGGTTACAGCCTTTTCTCCATTAACATATACTGTATATGTATTACCTGTCTTTATATCAGGTGATGAGAAAATTATATTCTGAAATTCCTTATCAGATACAGACTCATATATAGTCTTATTATTACTATCCATAATTAAAATAGAACTATTAGCCTTTTGAGTTTCATCAAGAATAATATTAAATATATTTTGACTGCTTCCAGCCTTAGGACACTCAATCATACCTGCACTTCCTATTGCAAACAATGTACCACCATAAATAATGTTTTCTGATGCTGAATCTAAAGAACCATTACCGCCACTTGTTGGACCATTAACAATTATTTCACCACCAAAAAAGCACAAATTACCATTTGAATCAAGTCCGTCACCTTGAGCATTTACAACTAATTTACCACCATTTACAATTATTTGATGTTCATCACCATCTTTAACATTATTCATCATTGTAGCACCAGAACCACCACCTGCATTTATACCATCATCTTGTGACTTAATATTTATGTTACCACCATTTATTGTAACCGTAGATTTTGACTCAATACCCTCATCTTTTGAATCTATGTCAATGTCACCTCCATTCACAAATAAGCAGCCTCCAGCCTTTATACCTTTGCTTATATCTGATTTTAAATTAATACTGCCATCATTTATAATAATAAGATTGTCACACTTAATACTATGGTCAGTTGAACTAATATCTATTGAACCTCCATTTATTGTAATTAAGTTGTTAGACTTTATACCTTTACTACTTTCACTATTTTCATCTTCAGTTGTTGTTTCTGTTGTATCCTCACTTTTTTTCTCCTTATTGTTTTGCATTTGAAAATACTGCTTTTTATTTTCACTTTGTGGCGTTTCTGGTGGCTGTTGTCCATTTTCACTTTGTGGTATTTTCGGTCTTTCTCCTCCAAAGTCTCTCATAGGCGGTGCATCATTATTTGTTTTTTCTGGTATTTCTCCTTTTGTAGTTATGTTTACTGTACCATAATTTACTTCAACATATTTTTCACCATTTATTCCATCTCCCATTGCTTCAATATTTATTGAACCTGATTTAACATTTACACCGTCATTTGCATTTATAGCATCACCTACAGTTGTTGTTATATTAATTGTACCACCGTCAATTTTAATATCATCATCACTTGCTATACCGTGATTGTAATTAGCATTAATTGTTATAGTACCTTCTCCTTGAATATCTAAATCATCATTAGAGAATACACAGCCTTTAGCGTCAACACTATAATCAGAGTCATCTGTTAATTTGTTTGTACTATCTTTTGTACTTTCAATTATACCTTTTTTACTATTTTTAAAGTAAATTGCTGGACCATTATCATTTGTTATACTTACGCCATTTAAAATAATTTTAACCTTATCAGAGCTATCAACACATACCATACCTTTAAAAGTACCCGTTAGTATATAAATACCACCTTTAGTAATTGTATATGTAGAGTCCCTTACTTCATTTAAATTTACACTTACATTATTATCTTTCCAAGCATCATCTATTTCCTCATTAGTAGTTATTATCTCTTCGTCAGAACTAACATTTTCTCCTGTTAATGTCATAATACTTGCAACAGTTACAGAAAGAGAACCATTTACAATAGTTGCTGGCTTATTCATTTTAATATTTTCGCCATTTAAAACAGCTATATCGGAATTTGTTCTAATAGCAATTACTCTTTTCTTTTTACTTGCATAAAGAGTTTTGTTAGTTTTTTCCCAGTTAATATTATAGCCTAGTTCCTCTAGCACATCTCTAATAGAAACCATATCTTCACTACCAGTAACCTGTTGAACTATTTCAATATTTTCAGCATTTGATGTACTGGCTAAAACTCCACTACAGCCTACTGAACTAAAAATTAATATTGTACATAATAATATACATAAATTCTTTTTCATAATAATTTCTCCCTTCTTTTGATTTATTTATACTATACACCGTGATTTTTAAATTATAATAAGTAAAAAATTAAAAAATGATTAAAAAAAAGTTGTTTTTTATATTATTTGTGATAAAATCTAATTATATTGATTTAACAGGAGGCACTTATGCGTTATATAAATGAATTAACAGACGGCGAAAGAATTGTTGACTTTTATTTTTGCAAACAAAGACAAAGTATGAAATCGCAAAAAACTGGCAAAAATTATCTTTCATTGGTTTTATCAGATAAAACTGGTACAATAAGTGGTAAGGTTTGGGATATTTCAAGAGATATACAATCATTTAACGAAGGTGACTATATTAAAATAGATGCAAATGTGCAAACATTTAACAATGACCTTCAACTTAATATTAAGAAAATAAGAAAAGCACAAGAAGGCGAATACGATGAGGCAGATTACATACCTACAACTGATAAAAATGTAAATGACCTTTATACTAAATTAAATGACTATATTAACTCAATTGAAGACCAATATATAAAAAGATTGCTTACTAATATATTTATTGAAAACAATACAATAGCTGAAAACTTTAAAAAGCACACAGCAGCAAAGGCAATGCACCACAACTATATGGGTGGACTTATTGAACATACTATATCTGTAACTGCCATTTGTGACTTTTTTGCCAGTCACTATGATGATGTAAACAGAGATATACTTATTGCCTCTGCTCTTTTACACGATATAGGCAAAATAAAGGAACTTTCAGACTTTCCTAATATAGACTATACTGATGACGGAGAACTTTTAGGTCATATTGTTATGGGTTCTGAATTTATAGGTACTGAGGCAGATAAAATTGACGGGTTTCCTCATCAATTACGCTCTCTTATTCAGCATAATATTCTTGCTCATCACGGAGAGTATGAATATGGCTCTCCTAAACTTCCTAGAACTATTGAGGCATTTATTCTCCACTGTGCTGACGATACAGATGCAAAAGTTAAAATGTTTGAAACAGCTATTGCGGATAGCCCTTCAAATTCTGTATGGGCGGGTTACAACAGAATATTAGCCAGAAATATTAGAAAGACAGAGTATTAATTATGAAAATAAAGAAAAATGATATTTACGATATTAAAATAACAGATTTAGGCACTCACGGCGAAGGTATAGGCAAAATTGATGGATATACCCTTTTTGTTAAAAACACATTGCCAGATGAAGATGTAAAAGTTGTTGTTGTTAAAGCAAACAAAAATTATGGCTATGGCAAGGTTATTGAGTTAATTAAACCATCACCTAATAGAATTACTCCTCCTTGTGCTGTCGCTGGCAAATGTGGTGGATGTACAATACAACACTTAAACTACCAAAGTCAGCTTGATTTAAAAAGAAATAAAGTTAAACAAAACATAATGCGTATTGGTGGCTTTGATAGTGTTCAAGTTGAACCTACAATAGGTATGGAAGAACCTTTTCACTACAGAAATAAGGCTCAATACCCAGTTAATACAGATAATAACGGTTTGAATATCGGTTTCTATTCTTTAGGCAGTCACAAAATTGTTAATTATGATGATTGTTTAATTGGTAGTAAAATTAATAAAACTATTTTAAAAGCTATTAGAAACTTTATTGAAAATCATAATATTACCACATATAATGAAAAGACTAAAAAAGGACTTATTCGTCATATTTTAATAAGAGAAGGCTATTATACTAATGAACTTATGATCTGTCTTGTTATAAACAGTTATAACTTTAAGTATAAAAATGAATTGTTGCATTCTCTTGAAAATATTGAAAATATTACATCAGTTGTTATTAATTACAACACAACTAAGTCCAATGTTATTTTAGGTAACACATGTGAAACTATATATGGCAATGATTATATAACAGATAAAATTGGAGATATTTTGTTTAAAATTTCGCCTCTTTCATTTTTCCAAGTTAATCCAATACAAACATATAAACTTTATTCAAAAGCTCTTGAATTTGCTGGACTTAAGGGCAATGAGGTTGTTATTGATGCCTATTGTGGCATTGGTTCAATATCACTATTTCTTGCTCAAAAAGCTAAATATGTGTATGGCATTGAAATTGTGCCAGATGCAATAGAAAATGCTAATGAAAATGCTAAACTAAACAATATAAATAATACAGAATTTTTTGTTGGCAAGTCCGAGGACATTGTTCCTCAACTTTATAACGAAAAAGGTATTAAGCCAGATGTAATGGTTGTCGACCCTCCAAGAAAAGGTTGTAACGAAAGTCTTTTAAAACTTATGCTTAATATGAGTCCGAAAAGAATAGTATATGTTTCCTGTGATAGTGCAACTTTAGCAAGAGATTTAAAAATACTGTGTTCAGATAACCAGTATAAAATAACTAAGGTTCAGCCAGTTGATATGTTCCCTCACAGTTATCACGTTGAAACGGTGGTATTGATGTCAAGGATTGAAAAATAAAGCCTGAAAAAGCCTTATTTTAAGGGATTTTTGAAAATGTGGTTTTTATCATAAAATACCCATTTTCTTTTATAGGAACATATCTACTCGAAAAAATTGACTTATATTTTTGGCAGTAAAAAAGATGTCAAAGCTTGTGGCACTAGGATAGATTTTTACAGTTAGTGATTTAGATGTCAAAATTAACATCATTTTGGCACACTCAACTGTTTAAGGTATGTTAGGCTGTGGAATAGATGTAAACGAGAAATGATTTTTAAATCGGAAGTTGTAGGTGGTATTGAATGAAAAAATTAGTTATATATGTACACGGCAAAGGAGGAACAGCAGAAGAAGTAAAGCATTATAAGCCGTTCTTTCCTGAAAGTGATGTTATCGGGTTTGACTATAAATCGCAAAATCCTTGGGAAGCCAAAAGTGAGTTTTCCGATTTCTACGATTTGAACAGCAAAGGGTATGATTCTGTCATTTTAGTAGCAAACAGCATAGGGGCTTTTTTCTCAATGAATGCTCTTGCTGAAAAGATGATTTCTAAAGCCTTGTTTATTTCTCCTATTGTAAGTATGGAAAGACTGATTACGAATATGATGATTTGGTCAAATGTTACGGAAGACGAACTTTGTAGCAAGAAAGAAATATCTACAGATTTTGGAGAAACATTATCTTGGGAATATCTGTGCTATGTACGAAAGCACCCGATTAAGTGGAATATTCCAACTTGCATTTTATATGGTGCAAATGATAATTTGACTTCCATAGAAACCGTATATGAATTTGCAGAACAAACAGGGGCAATTCTTACAGTAATGAATGACGGAGAACACTGGTTTCATACAGATAAGCAGATAGAGTTCCTTGATGATTGGATTAGAAAATCAATATGAAAAATTCCAGTTTGTATAATCAAACAAAGCTCCCCATCACTGAATACATTCTAGTAATGGAGAGCTTTATTATCTATACCCCTTAGCCTTCAATATCAATTTTCAGTCCGGATTTGGGTTCCACTGTGAAGTGGTCTTCCCAGATGGTGATTTGTTTCAGCCAGCGTTTCACCAACGCTTCATCGAATTCAGCGAGGTTGGTATGCTGTTCATTAATGAAGTCCTGAAGGTCGGTAATTCTAGTAATCTGGGCATCTCTGGCGGTGGTATCAACGGTGCATTGCTGGCGTTGTTCACGGAGCTTGAAAATCTGTTCGGCAATCTCGTCATAGGCTTCCTTGTTATTAGCCTTTTGGAGTTCCATGAGCTGTTCGTCAATCCCCTAAGCTGTGGTTTTCTGGGCGTCACGGATGACCTTTGCTATGTTTTGCTGTAGCTGTGCCTGATAGGTAGATTTGTCGCCAAGGAGCTGATTGATAGCACTCGCTCCAGTCTCTCATCAGCGTTGCCGTATCCTGTCAAGAGGTAAAAGCCAATAGTATTATTGACAACTCATATTAAGTTTATACCTGTAATTTTCACTTTGACGAGGTTTATCAAATATTGCTTACACAACTTTTTACACAGAGCCGTATTTCCATATAATTTTTTAACTGTCAATTCCAAAAAACTCTTTTTTAATTGCCATTGAACATTATGCATATTGTTTCCCAAAATTATATTGCAAAACCATTCAAATTATTACGCCACAGCATTCATATTAATCTTATCTATAACCTTTTTAATTCCATTCCAGACTGAAATATCAGTAAATACATCAACCACGCTGCCCCTGTCAGTAAATGGTGATTCCTGCAGCACAGAAAAATCCTTCATCATTCCGTTATGCACAATATATTCCACAATCTGATTGACAAAATAAATCTGTCTTGAATCAAGGTTAGTATTATTAAGATATTCGGAAAATGCCTCTTTTGCCGCATTCATATCAAGTCCGACAATTTCGCGTACAAATTCTCCCAAAGGCTTATCGCCATATTCAGCCTCATAGTCCGATTTTGAACCCAATTCATTCCACAGTATTTCTTCAAGCTCTTTTACATCACTGTTTATTAGAGGCAAATTTGATTTCAGCTTCGCTATCACAAAATTATCCTGATGCTCACGGACATAATATTCTGCTTTCATTTTGTAATTTTTAAGGTCATCATTTTCCAGTTCTGCCTCATTCCACTCTACAGAAATAATATCATCATCAATATCTGTATTATAAATGTATACATCTGTTTTAATGTATTTCATAAGTCTGCGAAAGCACTCACGAATATGTTCAAACTCATTAATCCCTGCATTATCAATATAGTCTGTATGCAGTATCTTATTAATAAGCTCAGACTGAGCCATAATTTCAGGAATATTGGAAACATTAGCAATTGCATCTACTTTTTTATAAAGATCACTGCGTCGTCTTCCAAATTTCTTTCCTGCAAGATAAGCTGACTCTATGCCATAAATAAGAGCATCAAAACGCACAGCACTTGCTTCATCATCATACGGAATAAGCAAAGGAGCAATTTCATCTCTCATAATAAGTGTATCCTCATAGGTCAGGGCTGAGTAGTTTTCTTCATTTGAGTATATTTCTATATATTTAAGATGCTGCTTTGCTGCAAAACTATCTTTGTTTATTTCTTTAACCCTTTCAACCATATCATTTACAAGAGATTTTCTGAGTCGAATGAGATAATCCGTTTGATAATTTATATCTTGAAGCTTATAAACAATCTGTGATTTTAAATGAAATATAGCTCCCTGCAGTGCCAGCATATTTGCAGTAGGTTTTCCGTCATTCATTCTGAAAAACTCAAAATTGCCGCAAAAATCAAATATATAAAACTTATCTTTATCCTTACCGTCAATAAGTCCGGGACAAAGTCTTGTTCCTCTGCCTATCATCTGCCAAAATTTAGCCTTGCTCATAACCTTTTTAAAGAAAACAAGATTTAATACTTCAGGCACATCAATACCCGTGTCAAGCATATCTACAGATATGGCTATCTGCGGATTTTTATTTTTATCTGAAAACTCATCAATCAGACTCTGTGAGTATTTTATTTTATTATCAATAACCTTTGCAAATCCAGGGAAATAGGGATACTCTTTATTAAAAACTTCCAGTATTTTTTCGGCATGTCTGTGGTTTTTAGCAAATATAATTGTTTTTCCCAGTTTTTGTCCGTAATCTATTTTAAGTCCGTCTCTCATTAATGTGTTTAATACTTTTTTTATTGTATCAATATTAAACACCCATTCATTAAGAGCAGAGGAACTTATTCTCTCCGGGATTTCTCCATCTTCTTTTTCAAATGTTCCCTCATAAATTTCCTTATCTTCGTCTGAAAGTTCATCATAGGCTATTCCCTGTTCAATAAATTTAAGCTTTGTTTCCACTGACATATAATCAACTAAAAATCCATCTTTTACTGCCTGGGAAAGCTCATATCCATAAGTTGGCACACCATTTTCAAGTTCAAATATCTCATATGTATTTTTATCGATTTCATCTTTCGGTGTTGCAGTAAGCCCTACAAGTGGTGCATCAAAATAGTTAAAAATATCCTTGTATTTATTGTATACAGAACGATGTGCCTCATCGCATATAATAAGATCAAAGTGACCAGTAGTAAACAGCTTTCCATTATAATCCTTAGCCTCGTCAATACAATTATACATTGTCTGATATGTTGAAAAAACACAGTGTGCCATATAATTATTTTTCTCTTCACACAAATTAGTTACAGATAAATCAGGCAGAAGATTAACA
Organism: uncultured Eubacterium sp.; assembly: GCA_900543365.1. Classification (GTDB taxonomy): domain Bacteria; phylum Bacillota; class Clostridia; order Lachnospirales; family CAG-274; genus Gallispira. The sequence goes on from UQRG01000014.1 coordinate 16,352, forward strand.
AATGAACGTTTGGCCTGAGTAACAAGAGAATTTCTGTCTGCAAGGAATAATATATTTTTCACCCATTCTCTGTTCATAAGCACATTACAAAGTTCTATTACAGTTCTGGTTTTACCTGAGCCTGTAGCCATAACGAGAAGTGCCTTACGCCTGTTTTTATTATCAAAGGCATCACAAACAGCCTTTACTGCTCCCTCCTGATAATATCTTCCTGCAATTTTTTTGTCTATTATGACATTATTTAAACTCATACGCATAGAACGCAGGTTAAAAAACTTTTCTAGATCTCTTTTTGAATAAATTGCCGCAACCTTTCTTTCAGGATACTGACCATCATCAATTCTTGTTTCAAAGCCGTTAGTTAGAAATATAACAGGTCTTCTGGCATACTTTTTTTCTAATATATCTGCATACAGCTTAGCCTGCTGTCTGCCCTTTGATACATCTGTACAGGTTCTTTTTGCTTCAACTACTGCAAGAGGTCTGCCATCATCACCATAAAGTACATAATCAGCATATCCTATACCTGATTTATTTGGCATTCCAGCAAGCTCAACCTCATTAAACCAATTCTTTCCCTCAATCCACCCAAAATCGGAAAGCATAGTATCAATATATATTTTTCTTGTTTTAAACTCTGATAAATCAAGAGGCTTAGGCACATAATTAGCCTGCTGCTCTTCTCTTCTTGCTGTAAGCTCTTCTTTTAATTTCTTGTTTTCTTCAATAAGTCTTTCAAAGTCTATATCTTTAACAGTATCAACAGCTTTTTCAGAATGTTTATCCAGAAGAGCTACATCAAAAGTTTTTTCAGAATAATCTTTACCATAACAGCAAGCGACGAAATCCATAAAAATATATAAATTTTCAATACATAACTTAGCCTGATCCACTGTTATTTTTTTACCTGAATGTGCTGCATTATTGCCAACTTTTCTTATAAAAGTCATTCTTTGAAAAATATCATTGCCTACTATATCCCTGAAATCTTCATTACTCATAAGACTTACCAGAGTGTCCTGATAAGGCATTTCAAGACACTTGTCCACTGAATACATCCACTTAACCGCAAATTCCATAGCACGGCGGCAATTTATGGCTGCAGCTTCTGTATCAATATGCAGTATTTTTTCTGCAGAAATTGCTGCATCTGCAAAACTTTCAAACTGAGGATCATTTTTTAAAAAGTCAAAATTTGTCATATGCAACTCTCCTTTCTATTTTTCTAATAATTTTTATGTATAACTTACTCTCAAATTTTGATTTGTCGGTCTGAGCGACGAAGGCGGCAAACTGATCCTGTTTCTTTTTTTCTGGCACAATCACCTTTAATTCACTAAGAGTTTTCAGGTTTATATTCTTCTGAGCAGACTCTGGAGCCTGAGATTCAAGGATTGCTTGAAAAAAAGAAAACCAATAATGAATAAAAATATTATTTGTCCTCTCGTTCCCAATAAATCCAACCACACTATCAGGAAAACAGGCATCAAATTCCAGTATAGCTGTCTTTGCTATATTTGCAGCAATCGTAATACAAAGAGTACCCTTGTCCCACATTTTACTCTGCTTTAACCCTAGTTCCGAATATGTGCTACTATAAGATGTAATATATAATCCAGCGTTTGCAACATCTCCTGTCTGAATCAATGGATATTTACCACCTAACAGCTTAATATCATTTCTTGGTCTATGTTTAGATATTCCTCGACCGAATTTTCCTAAATTAGGTAATGTATCCTCTGGTAAACTGTATGGATTCGATACAGGATTCCCAAACATCTCCACAAATCGGGATTTTATTGCTATATCTAATTTATTCAATTGTTCCTTTTTCTTACTGATAAGTTTATCTATTAACTTAATTTTATTTAATATTTCATTCTGCACACTTTCATTTAGTAAATCTATATTTATATTCAATATATAATTTGCTGAAATGTGTTTCAAACCTGCTCCTTTAAACCCATTTTCCAAAATGTGAATATTTGAAAACAAATAATAATAAATTAATTCAAGATTTACTTTATCATTATTTCCATACAAAACAAGGCAATCTGTTGAGGTAGAAAACGGCTCATTACAATAATGAACACTAGGATTTCCCCCTGTTCCAAATATAAGTGCTTCACTTTTATATATTGCTTTTTCACAATATTTAGATTGAATGGGGCTTGATGTATAAA
>UQRG01000015.1 GCA_900543365.1 uncultured Eubacterium sp.
AATATAATAATTAAATATAATGTAAATACTTAAAATAGTTGACAATTAAGGGTTTTACATTTACAATTTAAGTATATAATAAAATGGGGTGAAAAATATGGAAAAATTCGATTATATTGAAAGATTACTTCTTCTTGCCAAGATGAACTTTGAATATATTAATATAGATGCCATTTTTTCAGACGAAAGCCAAAATTACAGAACACCAGTTTCACCAGAGGCTAAGAAACTGCTGTTAGAATTAGAACAGGTATAAATGATTTAGATAACGTTTATATGTGTGTCAATGGTGAAAAATATCCTATGAATATTATTAAGTCAGAGAGTTATTTTGATTATTATCAGTGTTTTTATAAATGTGGTAGTGAAAAAATTGACTATTTCTTTGAGCTTGTAAAAGATGATAGAATATATTACTATAACAAACAAGGACTGGTTAAGGCAATAAATACTGACTACAATTTTACTATTATACCTGACTTTAAAACACCAGATTGGGCTAAGGGTGCTGTTATGTATCAGATTTATGTTGATAGATTTTATAATGGGGATAAATCTAATGATGTTGTTGACAATGAGTATGCATATTTAGGTGTTACTGCTAAGGCAGTTAAGAATTGGTATGCTCCCCTAGAGCAATTAGATGTCTGTAATTTTTATGGTGGCGACCTTAAGGGTGTTATGGACAAAATGGCTTATTTAAAGGATTTAGGTGTTGAAGTTATTTATTTCAATCCGGTCTTTGTGTCACCAAGTAATCATAAGTATGACATACAGGACTACGATAGTATTGACCCACACTATGGCGTTATTATTAATGATGGTGGCAAACCACTTGAAAATGGCAAGAAAGATAATGCTGAGGCAACTATGTATATGATAAGAACTACGGATAAAGAAAATCTTGAAGCCAGTAACAAACTTATGGCAGACCTAATTTCTCTTGCCCATAAAAATGGTATTAAGGTTATTTTAGACGGTGTATTTAATCATTGTGGTGCCTTTAACAAGTGGCTTGACAGAGAAGGGTTTTACAAGAAAAATGGCTATCCAGATGGAGCTTTTATGAGTGAAAATAGTCCTTATCACGATTTTTTTAGTTGGCACGGTGGTCATTGGCCTGGTAATGAAAGCTATGACGGTTGGTGGGGGCATTCTAATCATCCTAAACTTAATTTTGAAGGCTCTCAAGAACTTTATGATTATATTTTAAACATAGGCAAAAAGTGGGTTTCTCCACCTTACAATGCAGATGGTTGGCGTCTTGATGTTGCTGCTGACCTTTGCTCAAGTAAAGAATATAATATGAAATTTTGGCGTGATTTTAGAAAGGCTGTTAAGTCTGCTAATCCTGATGCTATTATTTTGGCAGAACATTACGGTGACCCTAAAGATTGGCTTATGGGTGACCAATGGGATACTGTAATGAATTATGATGCATTTATGGAGCCTATTACTTGGTTCTTAACTGGTATGGAAAAACATAGTGAGCAGTGTTCTTGGGATAAATATAATAATGCAGGTGATTTTGAAGGAAAAATGCGTTATTATATGTCACGATTTAGTTTTGAAAGTTTAAGTGTGGCTATGAATGAGCTTTCTAATCACGACCATTCGAGATTTTTAACTAGAACTAATAAAAAAGTTGGCAGACTTCACACAATGGGTGCTAAAGAGGCTGATACGGGTATTAATCTTAATATTATGAGAGAAGCAATTACTTTTCAAATGACTTGGATTGGTGCTCCTACTATTTATTATGGTGATGAGGCAGGTCTTACTGGTTGGACTGACCCAGATAATAGACGGACTTATCCTTGGGGAAAGGAAAATAATGACCTTATTAAATATTACAAAACCCTTATAACTATTCATAAAAGATATAGGGCTTTTGCAATAGGTTCTATAGATTATCTTTATATGAGTTATGGCTTAATGTGCTATGGCAGATGGACAGATAAGGAAAAAATTATTGTTGTTATTAATAACAATGACACCTCTCAAGAGGTTATTGTACCAGTTTGGAGAGTTGAAGCACCAGAAAATACTGTATTTAATCGTATACTTGAATCTGGTGAGGACAGTTGGAGTACTGAAATTGAAAAGTACGAAATTAAGGACGGTTGTATTAAGGTTAAGTGTAAGGCTCAAGGTAGCTGCATATTTACGGCTGTTTTAGATTGATATATGCTTGACTATATTACTTTAATTTGGTACAATGTAATATAAGATTAAAATACGAAATAGGAGAGATTAACAAATGGGTTTATTATTATCTTTATTAACTGAAGTCCCTACTGTTATGGTAGGTGGAGATAGCTCTGCTGAAACTGTTACTGAGGCAGCTAAGGCTGTTAGCGAGACTGGCACACAGGCTGTGCAGGCAACATCTTCAAGTGGTTTATTTAGTACTGGTACAATGGGTATGATTATTTATGTAGTAGCACTTATTGCTATTTTCTACTTCTTAGCTATTAGACCTTCAAGAAAGAGAGATAAGCAGTTAAAGGAAATGCAGGCTGCTATTCAGGTTGGTGACGATGTTGTAACATCTTCAGGCTTATACGGCAAGGTTGTTGAAATTTCTGATGATGTTATTACTGTTGAGTTCGGTACTAACAGAGGTGTAAGAATACCAGTTAAGAAAAGCGAAATTCTTGGCAACAAAGCACCTAATGTAAGTTCAGAAAAGTAATTATCGATTTTTAGGTGTGAGTTTTCTCACACCTATATTTTTTGTATTGTAATATAATTGTACTCAAATAATTTTGTAAGGATAGGTGAATATATGCTAGATGTAGCTTTATTAGGAACAGGCGGTATGATGCCTTTGCCAGATAGATTTTTGACTAGTCTTATGCTTCGTCTTGAAGGCAGAATGATGCTTATTGACTGTGGCGAGTGTACTCAGGTTACTATGAAGCAGTTAGGCTGGGGCTTTAAGAATATAGATGTAATTTGTTTCACCCATTATCACGCAGACCATATTTCTGGTTTGCCTGGGCTTTTACTTACTATTGGCAATTCAGCCAGAACAGAGCCTCTTACTCTTGTTGGACCTAAGGGACTTGTTAAAGTGTATGAGGGGCTTAAGACTATATGTCCAGAGCTTCCTTTTCAAGTTAATATTGTGGAACTTGAGCCAAATGAAAGTATTAACATAAGTGTTTTTTATATTAATTCACTTAAGGTTAATCATAAAATAACTTGCTATGCCTATAGAGTTGATGTTAAGCGAGCAGGCAGATTTAATGTTGAGAAGGCTGTTGCTCTTAATGTGCCTAAAAAGGTATGGTCAATTCTCCAAAAACAGCCTAGTGCTGAGTTTGATGGCAAAATATACACATCAGATATGGTTTTAGGTGATGGTAGAAAGGGTTTAAGCGTTTCTTACTGCACAGATACTAGACCAGTTGATGCCTTGCCTAATTTTGTAAAGGATTCAGACCTTTTTATTTGTGAAGGTATGTATGGTGAAGAAGAAAAAATAAATAAGGCTAGAGAATATAAGCATATGCTTTTTTCTGAAGCAGCAAGAATTGCCAAACAGGGTAATGTTAAGGAAATGTGGCTTACTCACTTTAGTCCAGCTATGCCTTTTCCGGAAATGTATATTAAAAATGCTAAAAATATTTTTGAAAATACACTTCTTGGACAAGATAGAAAAAGTGTTAGCTTAATGTTTGAAAATGAAAAGTAGATTTTGCTTAAAAGAGGTATTTATGAAACATTGCAATGAAAAGGAAAATTTTATTATAAGTTTGAAAAATTTTGCAAATACATTAGGTGAATATATATCTAAAGATAACCAATGGACTATAAGAGGATTTATAGATATATTTAAAAATATATATACTATTTCAACAGATACAAAGGTTATATCAAAAATATTGGAATTACATTTGTTCCCATATTTTTTTACTTTTGCTGAAGAGATAGGGTATGATATAGAATTAGCTAAATATCAAAACTGGTATCCGGATTTAACATTTATATCAAAGAAAAATCCTAAAATTAAATTTGCCGTTGATTTAAAAACAACATACAGGAAAGAAAAAAATCCTGAATTTTGTAATGGATTTACACTAGGTTCTCATGGGCAATATTTTATAGATAGAACAAGTAGTAAAAATATACAATATCCCTATGCTGAATATAATGGTCATTTTTGTTTAGGTATAATTTATTCAAGAAACGATATTAATAAGTATGAGGAATTTAAAAAGTATAGTGTTGATAAGGTTGATTTGATTCCGTCTGTAATTGGCAACTTTGTATTTTTTGCAGAAGAAAAATGGAAAATTGCTAGTGATAAGGGTGGAAGTGGAAATACAGCTAATATTGGAAGTATTAAAAAAATTTCTGATATTTTAAGTGGAAATGGTGTTTTTGCAAAAGCTGGTGAAAAATTATTTGATGATTATTGGGCAAATTTTGGGAAAATAGAATTATTGAGCGAAAATGGTAGAAGTAAAAAATTATCTTCTTTATCTGAATATTTAACCTATAGGAGGTTACCTCAATCTTTAAATAACTCAAAGGTATCGAGAAAGAGGGGAAAAAGTAATGAGTGAAAGTAAGGTTTTTGTTCCTCCCTTGAAAATACAAGGTATAAAAACTAAGTTAGTTCCTTTAATCAAAAATACGGTAATGTTACATAGGGATTCGGTTTGGATAGAGCCTTTTATGGGGTCTGGAGTTGTAGGATTTAATGTTGCTCCATCAAGGGCTATTTTTTCGGACACTAATCCACATATTATTAATTTTTACAAACAGATACAAAATGGAAAAATAACACCATATATTGTTCGTTGCTTTTTAGAGGAAGAAGGTGGAAAACTTTCTAAACTTGATGATGAATATTATTACGAGGTTAGAATGCGTTTTAATCAATATCACAATCCATTAGATTTTCTGTTTTTAAATAGGTCGTGTTTTAATGGAATGATGAGATTTAATAAAAATAATGACTTTAATGTACCTTATGGACATAAGCCATTAAGGTTTTCTAAGGCTTATGTAACTAAGATTGTAAATCAGGTTGATTATGTGGAGTCAAAAATAAAAGATAATGATTGGGAATTCTTGTGTCAATCATTTGAAGATACAATTTCGTGTGCTGATGCAAATTCTTTTATTTATTGTGACCCTCCATATATTGATAGAAATGTTGATTATTTTGACAGCTGGGATGAAAATTTAGAATTAAAACTTTGTGAATGTTTGAAAAACAGTAAGGCAAAGTTTATGCTTTCAACTTGGGACAGCAATATATACAGACAAAATGAATATGTTGCAAAGGTTTGGAATTTTTGTTATAAAACAACAAAAGAGCATTTCTATTATGTTGGAGCAAAGACAACAAATCGTAATTCTGTTATTGAGGCTTTATTAACTAATTATGTTCCAATTAGTTATAATAATGAATTTTCAAAAAGTGATAATCAAATGAATTTATTTAACTTTATTGATGTTTTTGCTTAAATGTTGTTAAAATAAAAAGAAAGAAGGACACTATGACAGATTATGACATTGTAAGGCAATGCCTTAAAGGAGATAAAGAGGCTTTTTCTGAAATTGTGTCCAGATATAAAAACCTGGTTTTTGACCAAGTATACAAAAGTATAGGAAGCTATGAGGATACATTGGATTTATCTCAAGAAATATTTGTTAAAATATATAAAAACCTAAACAAATATAATCCAAAGTACACATTTGCTACTTGGGTTATTAGAATAACCATTAACCATACTATTGATTATATGCGTAAAAACAAGATACAGACAGTGCCTATGGATGATAGTGAGTATAAATTGCAACATAGTACTATATCACCGGAACAGGAGTACCTTAATAAAGAGGATAGAATAATTTTAAATACTGCAATTAATAATTTAGCTGAAAAATATAGAATACCTCTTATTATGTATTATAGTCAAGGTATGAAGTATACTGAAATAAGTGATATACTTAATATACCTCTTTCTAAGGTAAAGAATAGAATATATAGAGCTAGAAAAATACTTAAGTTATCTGTGGAAGGAAGTGATAGCAATGGATAATAAGATTTTGCCACCAGATAATTTTACTGACCTTGTTATGAAAAAAGTTAAAAATGAAGATATATCGCCTAATTTTAGTATTTATGGTGTAATTTTTGCTGTATTTAGCGTTTTTACATCTTTTATAATGGCTGTTGATTTTAATAGAGAATATTTTAATGAGTTTTTTAATAATCTAGGACTTTATTCTGTTTTAGGTAAATATTATTATGCGTTTGCAGATGCAGAGGAGTATATATTTAGCAATATTGATTTTAACAGCTTAATTCCAATGTTAGTTGTGATTATAGGTTTATATATTGTATTTTATAATTTATTGTTTGGAGTGAAAGAAAATGGATAAAGATATTACAATACTTGCAATAGAAAGTTCTTGTGATGAAACCTCTGCTGCTGTTGTTAAAAATGGTAGAGATGTGCTTTCTAATGTGATTTCATCACAAATAGCAACCCATAAACTTTATGGTGGTGTTGTGCCAGAGATAGCATCAAGACAGCATATTGAGGCTATTGACTGGGTTATTGATGCAGCTCTTGATGAAGCTAATGTTAAAAAGGAAGATGTTGATGCCATTGCTGTTACTTATGGTCCAGGTCTTGTAGGTGCTTTACTTGTTGGACTTTCTGAAGCTAAGGCTTTAGCTTTTGCACTTAATAAGCCTCTTATACCAGTTCATCACATTGAAGGTCACATAGCAGCCAATTATATTCAGAATAAAGATTGGGAGCCTCCTTTTGTTTGTGAGGTTGTAAGTGGGGGTCATACTCATTTGGTACACATTAAGGATTATGACCATTTTGAGATTTTAGGTCATACAAGAGATGATGCAGCTGGCGAGGCGTTTGATAAGGTGGCTAGGGTTCTTGGCTTAACTTATCCTGGAGGTCCTCAAATTGATAAGCTCGCTAAAGAGGGTAATGCTGATGCTATTAAGTTTCCTAGAGTTGTACTTGAAAATGATACTTATGACTTTAGTTTTAGTGGTTTAAAGTCTGCTGTATTAAACTATATTAATAAGGCACAAATGAAAGGTGAGGAGATAGTTCCTGCTGATGTGGCAGCCAGTTTTCAACAAGCAGTTGTTGATGTTTTAGTTGAAAAAGCAATAGGAGCTTGTAAGGAGCTAAAGTTAAATAAACTTGCTCTTGCTGGTGGTGTTTCTGCCAATTCACACCTTAGGGAGGAAATGCAAAAGGCTTGTAACAAGGAAGGTATAAAGCTTTCTGTACCAGAACTTGTACTTTGCACAGATAATGCAGCAATGATTGGCTCTGCTGGATATTATGAGTATGTTAAAGGCAATATTGCGGATATGTCACTTAATGCTTATCCTAGTTTAAAATTAGGCGAAAGATAAAATAAAAAGAGGTTATAAAAATGGAATTTTCTAAAAAATTTGGTACTATAAATGAAAATATACTTGTAGAGCTTGATACAAAAAGTAAGGATATGATTTCAAAAGGTGAGGAAGTTATTAACCTTTCAATAGGAACTCCGGATATTCCACCTGCTGATTTTGTAATGAAGGCTGTTAGTGAGGCTTTTAAAGATGCTGAAAACTTTAAATATGGTATTACAGAAAGTAAGGAACTTTTAGATGCTGTATGCTATTGGTACAAAAATAGATATGGTGTTACTTTAAACCATAGCAATGTTGTAGCTGTAAATGGTTCACAGGAAGGTATTGCACACATAGCTTTTCCTATTTGCAATCCTGGAGATATTGTTCTAGTTCCAGACCCTTGTTATCAGATATTTGCTTTTGGTCCAACTATGGCTGATGTAGAACTTCATTATATGCCACTTTTAAAGGAGAATAATTATATTATTGACCTTGATGCTATACCAGAAGATGTGGCTAAAAAGGCTAAAATGATGGTAGTATCATACCCTAATAATCCAACTACAGCAACAGCCCCCCGTTCATTCTATGAAAAACTTGTGGCTTTTGCTAAAAAGTATGACGTTATTGTTGTTCACGATAACGCATATTCTGAACTGGTTTATGATGATGAGCCTGGGCTTTCTTTTCTTGAAGTTGACGGAGCTATAGATGTAGGTATTGAGTTTAATTCTCTTTCAAAATCTTATAATTTAACTGGCTTAAGACTTTCATTTGCTGTTGGTAATGCTGAAATTTTAAATAGATTTAGGATTTTCCGTTCTCAAATAGACTATGGTATGTGTATGGGTATTCAAATTGGTGCAATAACTGCCCTTACAGGTGACCAGACTTATGTTAATAATGTTAGAAATGAGTACAAAAAAAGACGAGATACTTTAATAAAGGGACTTAATTCTATTGGCTGGACAGTGCCTTTAACAAGTTCAACTATGTTTGCTTGGCTTCCTATACCACCTAAGTATACCTCATCTCTGAAGTTTTCTCTTGATTTACTTGAAAAGGCTGGTGTTCTTGTTGTACCAGGTTCATCTTTCGGTGATTTAGGAGAGGGTTATGTTAGAGTTGCTCTTGTTACTAACTGTGAAGGTCTAGAAAGAGCTGTCAATAAGATAAAGGAAAGTGGAATTTTAGACTAAAAGACTTTTATTTGGAGGCTATTATGAAAATTCAATTGTGTCAAACTAATATAATTTGGGAAAATAAAGAACTTAATTTAAAAAAGGCCGAGTCAATAATTTCAAATAGTCAGAGCGATATATTGCTTTTTCCAGAAATGAGCTTTACTGGATTTTCAAATAACACAAATATTACAGGTGAAAGTGATAACTTTACTATTAATAAAATAAAGGCTTTTTCTATTAAATATAATAAGGCTGTTGGTTTTGGCTGGGTTTATAAAATTGATGAAAAAGCTGAAAATCATTATACATTTGTTTCTAATGGTAATGTTTTAGCTGATTATGCTAAGATACACCCATTTAGTTATAGTGGAGAAAATTTGTATTTTAAAGGTGCTAATAGTTTAACTATATTTGATTATAAAGGCTTTAAAATTGCACCTTTAATATGTTATGATTTAAGGTTTCCGGAGATTTTTCAAGTTGCATCAAAGGTGGCAGATGTAATAACTTTGGCAGCTAATTGGCCTGCCAGTCGTGATGAACATTGGAAAACACTTCTAAAGGCAAGAGCTATTGAAAATATGTGCTATATAATTGCTGTTAATTGTGTTGGTTATATTGGTGGAATCAATTATAGTGGTGATAGCTGTGTTATTAATCCTAATGGTGATGTAATTGATATGCTTAGTAATAATGAGGGCTGTGTTATTTGTGATATAAATAATGATGTTGCTGATTATAGAAAAAAATTTCCTACTAAAAATGACAGAAAAGTTGAATTATATGTAGATTTGTATGAAAAAATTCTACTTTAGTTTTTGTATTATAATATAATCTACTTAAAGAGTGTAATAGTAATTTTACACTCTTTTTTTGATTTATTGAAAATATGAGAGTATTGCACAAATTCTTATATTGTTTTTAATATAATGAATAGTAGAAATAAATTGAGGAATTAAGCAATATTACTGAGTAGTTATAAATATTAAATAAATTAGTAGCTAAAAAGTAACTAAATAAAAAGACAACTGAAAATAGATAATAAAATAAAAAAGCCTTGTAAGTGGCTTGCTTACAGGGCTTTTTTTAAAGCTGATAACGAGAGTTGAACTCGTGACCTCAGCACTACCAATGCTGTGCTCTACCTCCTGAGCTATATCAGCGAAAATACAATAATATGATACTAAAAATACATTAGTTTGTCAACTAAAAATATCAAAACACTTATAATACTAAAATAAGTATATAAAATTGACGAATTATGTAGTAATTAATCAAATTTAGTATAAACATTATAAAATTTTAATAAATTTGCTATAATTACCTATTGCTATTTTTATATAAATATTGTAAAATAGTTTAAGGTGGTTGAAAGTGGTTAATTGTGGTTTTAAAGGGTGTACAAGTGGTTTACAATAACACCTTAAAACCGAAAGTGGTGATTTTATGTTTATTGGCAAATATGAACATAATATAGATTCTAAGGGCAGAATAATTGTTCCAGCTAAGTTTAGAGAACAATTAGGCTCAGTTTTCTATATATGTCAAGAACTTAATAACTGTTTGTCAATATACAAAAAAGAAAATTGGGAAGTTTATGTAGAGAAGCTTAACAATTTGCCATCAACTAACCCTAATGCTCTTGCTTTTAAGAGATTTAAACTTTCAGAAGCCTATGAATGTGTACCAGATAACAATGGTAGAATACTTATTCCTCAATCATTGAGAGATTATGCAGGCATTACAAAGGAAATAGTGAGTACTGGTAATGGTGATACTATTGAAATATGGGACAAGAATAATTGGGAACAGTACAGAAAGCAGTTTAACGAAACACTTAACAGTGAAGATATGGATTTTAGTTCCCTTAGTCAATTTGGTATTTAATCTGCTTTTTGTTTAAATAGATAATAAGGATTTGAGAATATGAAATTTGAACATATATCTGTATTGCTTAATGAGTGTATAGAAGGTCTTAATATTGTGCCAGACGGTATTTATGTTGATTGCACCCTTGGTGGTGGAGGACATTCTAGCCATATTGTTGAAAAACTCAATAAAGGCGGTACATTAATTGGCATTGACCAAGATGCAAATGCTATAAAAGCTGCCAATGAAAGACTTAAGGATTATGCTAATGTAGAATATGTAAGGGATAATTTCTCAAATATAAAAAATATTATTGAAAATCTTGGTTTAGGTCAAGAAAGCATTAATGGATTTTTACTTGATCTCGGTGTATCCTCCCACCAGCTTGATGAGGCAGACAGAGGCTTTTCATATAACCACAATGCTCCACTCGATATGCGAATGGATCAACGCCAGTCTTTGTCTGCTTATGTGGTGGTTAATGAATATTCTGCTGATAAGTTGACACACATTATTAAGGAATATGGAGAGGAACGCTGGGCTAAGCGAATAGCTGAATTTATAGTAAATGAAAGAAAAACTAAGCCTATTGCAACTACTTTTGACTTAGTATCAGTTATTAAAAAAGCTGTGCCTAAAGGGGCTAGAGCCGATGGACCTCATCCAGCTAAGAGAACTTTTCAAGCTATTAGAATTGAGGTTAATAATGAACTTGGTATACTTGAATCAACAGTTAATGATATGATTGATTTGCTTAAACCAAAGGGCAGAATTTGTATTATTACTTTTCATTCATTAGAAGATAGAATTGTTAAAAATGTATTTAGAAATTTAGAAAATCCTTGTACTTGTCCTCGTGATTTTCCAGTATGTATTTGTGGCAAAAAACCAAAGGCTAAGGTAATAACCCGCAAGCCAATTTTACCATCACAGGAAGAACTGGAATATAATCATAGAGCACATAGTGCAAAACTTAGAATAGTAGAAAAACTTTAATAAAATTAAGGGAATGAAAATTATAGAAAGGGGGAGCTGTATGAATACAAATAGAACGAGCTATAGAAACAACAATAAAAAAAATACAAGAGTAACAAGAAATTACAGCTCACCTAAGACATCTCCTAATAGAAGTTATTATTCAAAGCAAAACACTTTAAAATCAGGCTATACGAGAGCCTCAAGAGGAAATGTTGCAGCTAAGGAATATGGCTACTATAGTAGTAACTTTTCAAGCTATAACACAAGCTCTGTTGCTGAGGATTACTATTATGACACAGAAATTCCTGTTAAAACTCAACATAAGCCAAGAGTTAAACACGCTAGAGAAAAGGAGATATTACAATTGAATATGCCAAAAACTATATTTTCAATAGCTGTTGTCTTTAGTCTTTCATTAACTTTGCTTTGTGCTTATGCAGTTAATAGTAACAGTAGATTGGAAATAGCTTCAAAACAGGCTGAACTTGCTAAAATTACTGAAGAAAATCAATATCTCAAAACTACACTTGAAGACAATATTGATTTAAGTAAAATAGCTAAAGAAGCTGAAAAGTTAGGCTTGCAAAAACCACAGGCTTATCAGATAACGGAAGTCCAAGTACCTAATGAAAGTTATACTGTTCAGTATGACGCTAAGATTGCTACTCAGGATAAAAGTGTTTGGGAGTTTTTAAAGGGACTTTTGAGCAAAAATTAATACATAAATAGTAGTGTCCTTAATAATTGTCCTCTTAATAGACTAAAAAGGATTGATAAAATGCAAAAAAATGAAAAAAAGGTTAGACATAAAGTGTCAACTAAAGTTATTAATAATAAAAAATATGTTTCAAGACTTACTATCCTACTTATCCTATTTGCTGTTGTAATAGGCTTTTTAGGATATTTTCGTGTTTTTATGATTAAAATGGATAGAGATAAGTATGAAACAACAGCTATTAATCAGCAAATAAACAAAGTTCAAGATAAGGTTATTGTTGCGAACAGAGGCGATATTGTAGATAGAAATGGCGAAACACTAGCAGTAGGAGAAACAGTATTTGATATTATTATTGACCCTAAACTTCTTGTTGAAGTTGATGCTGGTGAAAGAAAAAGAGATAGTGAAAAAAAGGCAGCAGCAGCTCAGTTAGGCAAAGAATATAAGTCACCAGAATTTCAAAAAGATGTTGCTTTTGCACTTCTTGAAACCGAATTGGGTTTAAGTAAAGATACTCTTGAGCAGTATGCAGCTGTAGGCTCAGACGGTAAAGCAAAAATTCAAAAACATTATGTAAAAATAGCTAAGGCTGTATCTTATGATAAAGGTAAAAAAATAAATGATTTAGGCTATAGTTGGTTATATGGAGAGCAAGGAACTAAGAGAAGTTATCCTCACGCAGGACTTGCAGCTCAGGTTATAGGTTTTGTTAGAGGTGACACTTCCTGGGGAATTGAAAACTATTACAATAACTATATGCTTGGTGTACCTGGCAGAACTTTTAGAACTTATGAATCTGATGGTTCTATTGTGACTCAAAGAGAAAACCCGGTTAAGGGTAATAAGGTAGTAACAACTATTGATGCCCACTTACAGCAGTATGCTGATGAGGCTTGTAAAGAAGCTTATGATGCTTATGCTCCAGAGTACACATCATCAATTATTATGAATCCATCAACAGGTGAGGTATATGCTATGGCACAGTACCCATCTTTTGACCTTAATAATCCTATGAAGCTTTCTACTATAAAGACAGACGAGGATCAAAAGGCATTTGATGCTTTAACTCAAGAAGAACAGACTAAACAGACTAATAAGGCTTGGAAAAATTTTAACATTACAGAAACATTTGAACCAGGTTCAATTTATAAGCCTGTTGTTGTAGCAATGGCTCTTGAAGAAGGTATTATTTCTACAAATGATACCTTTGTTTGTGGTGGATATAAAAAGGTTGCTGATGCTGAAATTAAGTGTCACTTAACAAGTGGTCACGGTAGCCTTACTTTAGCTGGCGTACTTGCTCAGTCTTGTAATGTTGGTATGATGGATATTATTGCTAAAATGAAGCCAGAAACTTATTTAAAGTATCAGCACGATTTTGGCTTTGGTGAAAAAACAGGTATTGACCTTCCAGGCGAATCAAGTGCAGAAAAACTTCTAAACTCTCTTGATTCTCTCCATAGTGTAGAAATGGCAACCAACTCCTTTGGTCAAGGTTTTAACTGTACAGCTATTCAGGCAGTTAATGCTTTTGCAGCTGTTGTCAATGGTGGAAAACTTATGCAGCCTTATGTTGTTAGTCAGATACTAGATAATGAAGGAAATGTTATTGAAGAAAGACAGCCACAGGTTGTTAGACAGGTTATTTCAAAGAGTACATCTGATTGGGTAAGAAAGGCTCTTGAAACAACTTATACAGACGGTACAGCTAAAAAGGCTCAAATTTCTGGCTATAGTTTTGGTGGTAAGACTGGTACTGCACAGCAGTCACCTCGTAGCGAACAGAAGTATACACTTTCATTTATTGCTTATCACACTGTTGAAAATCCAGATATTATGGTTATGACAGTTATTCATAAGCCAAGAGATTATAGTGATGTTGGTGGTGCTGCTACTCCAGTTCCTATGCTTAAGGAAATATTTGAAAAAATTATTGAGTATGAGGCACTTCCTCCAGATTATGATGATGGTAAGGGTACTAAGACTAATGCTGATACATCATATACTGTTAAGGATTATTCAGGCTCAAACCTTAAGGAAACTGTTAATCAGCTTATTGCTGAAGGCATTGACTTCCAGATTTTAGGCTCTGGTGATACTGTAAAGAGTCAGTCACCAGCGGGAGGTACTAATATGGAGCAAAAGCCAAGTAAGATTTTACTGACAGTTGAAACTAAGAATAAAACAAAACTTATTCCAGTACCTAATGTAGTTGGTTTGTCAGTATCTGATGCTGAAAAAATGCTTGAGTCTGCTGGCTTTAAGGTAGATGTTACAGAAGAAAGTGAAGATTCTTCTAATTATGAAGAACTTGAACCTGTTACAGAGGAAACTACAGAGGAGAAAAGGGACACAGAAAAAACAAGTGAATCAGAAAGTCGTACAGCAGAAAATACTAACAACACATCGTCACCTAGTGTTTATGTACAGATGCCTGGTGCAAATGTTAGAGTTGAAAGTGGTATGACGGTAAAAATAAGGGCAAGATAATAAAATGGGGCTGTTGCAAAATAGTTTACTACTTTGTAACAGCCCTAAATTACTATAAAGAATGGACATATATAAATAAAAAGTCATTGATTTTTCAAATTTAATATAAAATGTTGTGTTGTTACAATATCCAAAGTCTTATTATTTGTAACCTTTCTATAAAATAAAAATGTAGAAAAGAGATATAGGAAAATCCCCTTGAATTAAATTAATGTTTATGAAATAATTGTATTTAATTAAACATTAATTTATACAACTTTCAAAAATCTTTTTAGAATGAAAGAAGATATTCCCCAATATATAACTGACATAATAATATTTATAAGTGTTAATTTAGCAGCAGCCATAATACAAAAACTTAAAATTTTGCTTGTTTCAATACTGTCAGGAGCAACAATACCAAATATAAGAGCAATTTTATATTCAATAAAGAGGCTAATAGCTAGAATTACAATAAAAGCTATAAGTATGCCAATATTTCTATAAGAGCCAAACAATTGACCTACCATTTGTACAGTAAAACAAAGGGCAGAAAAAGCTGTAATGCCTGATGCAAAATAAATACCAACAGTTACCATAAGTCCGGAAATACTAATTTCTATATTGTTGTTAGCACCAATTTCTACTAAAGTAGTTGCAAAAGACTCAAAGTAATCAGTACCTACCATTACAACACATATAACACCTATTGCCATTACCATTATTATAATACTCCAAATAAGAACAGTGAGTATTTTACTAAGTACAATTTGCCAGCTAGGCACAGGCAACATATTTGTAAGTTGACCTTGGGCAGATAAAATATTCTCATCAAACCATTGTTCAATACGCACAATAATTATAATAGTAATAAGTATGCCGAAAGCGCCTAAAAAGCCACTTGCCACAACACCTATAACTACACCGTAAATAAAGTTTAAATCCTTAAAAAAGGAAACAAAAGCATCACTGCACAAAAAACGCACAATTAAAGCCATAACTGCCATAATAGCTATATAATACCAGCATTTTTTGACAGTAGCTTTTATATCATAGTACAAAAGATTAAGCACGCTTAAATACCTCCTTGTAAACATCATTTAAAAGACTACTACCAAATTCAGCTTCAAAAGAATCAGCATCATAAAATTCTTTAACAATAGTACCGTGTCTTAAAAAAGCTACTTTGTCTGTAATATCGTCAAGACCTTGAGCCGTTTGCGAAAGCAAAAGAACACCACCATTTTTTCTGCAATTATCAATCATTGTTATTATATCAGGTCTATATTTAGGGTCACTATGAACAAGGGGGTCATCAAATATGTAAAGACTTGCTCTCCTGCTTGAAACCATTATAACCTGAACTATAAAAAGGGCAGTTGTTGAAAGATTTTCAAATCGTGTATAGCGAGAAATATCAAAATGTTTTAGAAGTTGATATGCTTTTTTAAAGCTAAAATCTTTAAAAAAACTACCATACATATTCATAAAATCTGATACCGTCATATCGTCTTTAAAATAAGGTATTTCAGGCTGATAACTGACCACAGAATTAGTTATTCTGCCAGCCTTTACTCCTCTTATAGTTACTGAGCCTTTTGTTGGATTAATAAGACCGGCAGTAATTTTAGCAAGAGTTGTTTTACCGTGACCTTCAGGACCGATAATAGCCAATACTTCACCTTTATTAAGTGTAATGTTGCAAGAATTAAGAGCAGTTTTGCCCATAAACTTTTTTGTTACACTACTGCATTTTAAAACCAAAGGCTTAGTTTTTTCTTTTCTAGTATATATTTTATTTTCAGTCATATTAATTTTATCTTCTGAAGACATTAGTTTTCCTCCCAAGAGTCCTCTATAAGTCATACTTCTATACCTTATATCTTACACCATATAGCTACAAATTGCAAGTTTTTTAATAAAAGCAGTCAACAAGTTTAAATCCGTTGGTTAATATTGTGTTATAAATGATTGTAATTTTAAATTATATAATTTTTAAATAAAAATAAAAATGAAATGTTTTATCGTATTGACTAAGGTAAATTTATTATGTATACTTAAATAAAAAATAACGGTGGGAATGATGCAAATGAGAGAAATTAAGTTAAATGCAAGAGGAAAAATAAACATTACTCTTGATGTAATAAGAAAAAGAGAGGATGGATACCACCACCTTTCAATGATAATGCAGACAGTAAATCTTTGTGATAATTTAACAATTAAAGTAACAGATACTGGTATTATTGAAATGACATCTAATTGTAGCTGGTTGCCTTGTGATGAAAGAAATCTTGTTTATAAGGCTGCATTAGTGATGAAACAAAAGTATAATATTAAAGAAGGCATAAGTATTCATCTTGATAAAAATATACCTGTGGCAGCAGGTATGGCAGGTGGCAGTAGTGATTGTGCGGCTACACTTGTTGGTATAAGAAATTTATTTAAATTAAATGTAAGTGATAATGACCTTATGGTTATTGGCAAGGATTTGGGAGCAGATGTACCTTATTGCATATTAAGAGGTACTGCTCTTGCAGAGGGTATTGGTGAAAAATTGACACAGCTTCCACCTTTTCCTAACAGTATACTTCTTATAGCAAAGCCACCAATTAATGTGTCAACTGCTACAGTTTTTGGTAGCTTTGACCTTAATAATGTTGATAAACATCCAGATAATGACAAAATGATAGAGCTTATAAAGAATAAGGACTTAAAGGGTATTTGTGATAATATGTGTAATGTTCTTGAAAGTGTAACTGTTAAGAACTATCCTATTATTGATACTATTAAAAAGGCTATGTTAAGTAAGGGAGCAATAGGTTCTCTTATGAGTGGTAGTGGACCTACAGTATTTGGCTTTTTTGAAAATTATGATGTAGCACTTAATGCA
>UQRG01000016.1 GCA_900543365.1 uncultured Eubacterium sp.
TCTTAGAGGACTTCACATTGGAGAAAGATTAGTTAAAGATTGTATAAAACAAGCAGGTATTATTGGTTTTAAATTATTACAGTTTAATGCAGTAGTTGCAACTAATATTCACGCAAGACATTTGTATCAAAGAATTGGCTTTAAACAATTAGGTGTAATTCCAAAAGGTTTTAGATTAAAAAATGGTGAATATGAGGATATTTGTCCTTATTATATAGAGGTGTAACTATGTCATTGCTAAGAGTAAGAGAATATTTGAAAAAATATGGTATGGAAAATAGAATTGTAGAGTTTGATGTGTCATCAGCTACAGTTAAAGAGGCTGCTGAAGCAATAAACTGTACAGAAGATGAAATTGCTAAAACATTATCTTTTATTGTAGATAATAAGCCAATTTTAATTGTTGTAGCTGGTGATTGCAAAATAGATAACAAAAAATATAAGTCTGAATTTTCAACAAAAGCAAAAATGATTGCTTTTGACGATGTTGAAAAGACAATTGGTCACGGTGTAGGTGGAGTTTGCCCTTTTGGTATAAATGAAGGAGTAACAGTTTATTTGGATATTTCACTGAAAAAATATGATAATGTTTATCTGGCTTGTGGAAGTTCAAACAGTGCGATTAAAATAACTATAGATGAACTTCAAAAAATATCCAATTGTGTTAAATGGATAGATGTTTGTAAGTATATGGGGCAATAATTAAAATAAAGGTTTTAATAAAATTATAAATTTGTTTGTAATATGGTGGATTAATATTGTAATATTAATATTTAAGTATTATTTTGGAGGAAATAAGGTATATGGAAAATAAAGTGTTATTAAAGTTAATGTTATCAGCATTATATTTATTAGGAGTAATTTGTGTTATAACATTTAGCGTTAATTATATTAGTCACTCAACTACTGTTTTAAATCCTGATGCTATGCTTCCTATGATGGCTTATGAGGCGGCTATTTGGCATTTAATTATAGTATTGCCTTTTATGGCTTTTTTAGGTATATTAATAGTTTTAACTTATAAAATTAGAAAAGTTTTTAATGTGGTATTAGTGCTTATGCCTTCATTTATATGTTTTGTGATGGGAGTAAGTTATGTAGCAATTAATTAAAATATTTTTAAATGCCGGTTGATAATATTAATTTATTAATAGCCGGCATTTATTGTTGTAAATATTAAATATTTGTTGAGGTAGTAATTAAAATGTGATAAAATATCATTATATTAATCTTGGATGGTGAATTGATTGAAATATGATAAAAAAAATAATAGGGTATATAAATTAGCTATACTTATGGCTATAATGATTGTTCTTATTATAATTACATTTAAGTTGATATTTAAAAATCAAGATATAAACCAAATTAGAGAAATACTTAAGACTGCTCATCCTTTATATATTTTTTTAGCAATAGGTTCGATTTTATTGTATGTGTTTTTAGGAGGATATGCTATTAAGATACCTATTGATTCTATGGGCTATAAAATGCCATATAGAGCTTGTTTTAAATATTCTTTAACAGAAATATATTTTAGTGGAGTTACACCATCTAATACAGGCGGTCAGCCTATGATAGCGATAGCTATGAAAGCAGATAATTATAAGTTTGCAGATATTGCAATGGTTCTTATGGCAGTAACGGCTATTTATAAAATAGGACTTATGCTTATAGTTGCTGTTCTTTTACTATGTAATTTTAATTATGTTTTGTATATTATGGGTTATGTTAGATTTTTGTTTTATTTAGGGCTTATTATTAATATAGTTTTTGTAGGACTATTAATTTTACTTATGTTTTCAAATCATATTTTTTGGATAATAGAAAAAATTGTGCTTGAAATATTGTTAAGATTACATATAGTTAAGAATAAGGAAAAATTTAGAGCCAAAATTATAGAGCAGAAACAGAAATATAGTCAGTGTGCAGAATTTTTTAAGGTAAATCCTATTGTTGTTATTAAAATGTTTGTTACCCTTATATTACAAAGACTTGCTCAGTTTGTTGTGACCTATTTTGTTTATAAGTCTTTTGGTTTAAGTGGTACTAGTTTATTTCAAATACTTGCAATTCAGACTGTTTTATCTCTATCAGTTGAGATGATGCCTTTGCCTGGAGCTGTCGGTGTTACAGAAAGTGTATTTATACTTTTATATGATGATGTATTTGGAAAAATCTTGGTTTATCCTGCATTACTTTTAACAAGAGGTATTAATTTTTATTTGCCTTTTATAGTAAGTACAATTTATATTTTTGCAAGGTTTGTAAGAAGCCTGCTTTTAAATGGGAGGAATAAAGATGTTGGGTTATTATAATTATACAGTTTATTTAACTTATATTGGACTTGTATCAGCTGTATTTGGTATGATGGAGGCATTACAAAAAAATCCTAGAGTAGCTGTCTTATGTCTTATGTTTTGTGGCTTATGTGATATGTTTGATGGAACTATTGCCAGAACTCATAAAACAAGAACAGAAGATGAAAAGTTGTTTGGAATACAAATTGATTCACTTTGTGATTTAGTATGTTTTGGTATTTTTCCTGTTGTAATAGGTTTTTCTATTGGTGTTAAGACTATATTTGGTGTTGCTTGTATGGCATTTTATGCTTTGGCTGCTGTTATAAGACTTGGGTATTTTAATGTGCAGGAAATAAATAGAACTAAGCAGACTACTGAAAAGAGAAAGTACTACACTGGATTACCTGTAACATCTATAGCAATATTATTACCTACATTTTTGCTATTGGATATACCAACTAAATTTTCTATGGTTAGACTTTATAGCCTTTGCTTATTAATAGTTGGCATTGCTTTTATAAGTAAGATTAAAATAAAAAAGCCTTATTTTTATAGTATGATAATATGTGCTTTGTTTGGTGTTGTTATATTTTTCCTTTTTTATAGGTATGGAGGAAGAATTGTATGGTAAAGCTTTACAATACATTTTGGGGTAGATATTTGCTTAGGTTTATTACATTACCTTTTATATCTAATTTAGCTGGAAAAATACTTGATAGCAGAATATCTTGTGTTGCTATAAAGCCTTTCATAAAAAGCAACAATATTGATATGTCAGATTTTGTTTATGAAAAATGGAGTAGTTTTAATGATTTTTTTACAAGGAAGGTTAAAGCTGGTGCAAGACCTATTGATATAAATGAAAATTCTTTTATTAGTCCTTGTGATGGGCTTTTAAGTATTTATAATATTGATGAAAAAACAATAATGAATATTAAAGGTTCTTATTATACTGTAGCATCTCTTCTTAATAATAAAGAACTTGCTAATGATTATAAAAATGGTTTGTGTTTTGTTTATCGCCTTACTCCTGCACATTATCATAGATATTGTTATTTTGACAGTGGATTTAAAGGTCAAAATATACATATAAAAGGTGTATATCATACTGTTCAGCCCTTTGCTGTTGAAAATATGCCAGTTTACAGAATGAATACAAGAGAATATACTATACTTAATACTGACAATTTTAATAAAGTTATATTTATGGAAGTTGGAGCTTTGATGGTTGGACGAATATGTAACTACCATAATGAATATAAATTTAAAAGAGGGGACGAAAAGGGACGATTTGAATTTGGAGGCTCAACTATAATTGTTATTGTGAAAGAAAACACTGTTAAAGTTAATAAAGATATTTTAGAACATAATGGAGAATTTCCTGTAAAAATGGGAGAAAAAATAGGTATAAGTTTAACAAAGTAAATTAATGAAAAAAATTGTAAATTCTCTTGACAAAATTATTATGGTCTGTTAAAATTACTTTAATTGATAGTTAATGGTGTTGATTGAGATAAGGATAATTTCTTAAGTGCTTTACAGAGAGCTGTCATTTGCTGGAAGACGGTATGCTACAGATTTTGTCTATCACTCAGGAGCTTTCCCTCGGAACTGATTTGTCTTAGTATGAGTGGAACGGATGCCCCGTTATAGGCGAAAGGTTTGATTGAACCTGCTGAGGAGTATATAGTGATGTATACTTAAACGAGGGTGGTAACACGATAATTCGTCCCTGACTTTTTTTAGTCAGGGACTTTTTTGTTGCAGTTTTTGTATTGTTTACAAATTATTTAATAAAAATTTATGTAAAATGTTAAAAAATAGCAAATACTCTGTTGAATAATTTGTTGATTTGGTTTATAATTATATATCAGACAGGCATTACTCTTTGTTTTATGGGTAATGAGTGACAAATTTATACTTATGGAAATTTGTTTTCCATATATTATGTATAGAGTATACAGAAAGGAAGGAGAAAATGAACAGACATATCTTATCTATACTGGTTGATAATCAGGCAGGTGTTCTTAATAGAGTCTGCGGTCTCTTTTCTAGGAGAGGCTACAACATCGAAACATTGAGCGTAGGTGTTACTGAAGATGCTAATACATCAAGAATAACAGTTCAAGTTGACTGTGATGATATGACTATTGAACAGATAGTTAAGCAGGTTGACAAGCTTGTCGATGTAATAAGGGTAGTTGAACTTCATCAAGAACATGGTGTGTTTAGGGAGCTAGCTTTAATTAAAGTGGCTGCTAAGCCTCAGCAAAGATCTGAAATCGCTAGTATGGTTGATATTTATAGAGCTAATATTATTGATGTTGCTAGTGAGTCACTTACTATTGAAATTACTGGTAAGCCAAGTAAAATCGAAGCCTTTGAGGCTCTTATGGAGGCTTATGGTATCAAGGAAGTTGTAAGAACTGGTCTTACAGGTCTTTGTAGAGGTAATAATCCTATTAGAAAGACTAGAGAAGATTGGTAAATTTGTTTTGAAAATACTGTGGCAGCTTTTCTGCTACAATATATCTTGTTTAAGCTTTGCTTTTGCAAGAACCTGCAATTGCGGGTATATATTTTAATTTTTAATATTATTTTAGGAGGCAATTGAAATGTCAAATGCAAGAATGTTTTATCAGGAAGATTGTAATTTAAGCTTACTTGATGGCAAGACTATTGCTGTTATCGGCTATGGTTCTCAAGGTCACGCTCACGCTTTAAATGCTAAGGAGTCTGGCTGTAATGTAATCATTGGTTTATATGAAGGTAGCAAGTCTTGGAAGAGAGCTGAAGAGCAGGGATTTGAAGTTTATACTGCTGCTGAGGCTGCTAAGAAGGCTGATATTATTATGATTCTTATTAACGATGAGTTACAGGCTGCAATGTATAAGAAAGATATTGAGCCAAACCTTGAACCAGGCAATATGTTAATGTTTGCTCACGGTTTCAATATTCACTTTGGTTGTATTAAGCCACCAAAGGATGTTGATGTAACTATGATCGCTCCTAAGGCTCCTGGTCATACTGTAAGAAGTGAATATCAGGCAGGTAAGGGTACTCCTTGTTTAGTAGCTGTTGAACAGGATGCAACAGGTAAGGCTCTTGATTTAGCTTTAGCTTATGCTTTAGCTATTGGTGGTGCTAGAGCTGGTGTTCTTGAAACTACATTTAGAACTGAAACTGAAACTGATTTATTTGGTGAGCAGGCTGTTCTTTGTGGCGGTGTTTGTGCTCTTATGCAGGCTGGTTTTGAAACTCTTTGCGAAGCTGGCTATGACCCAAGAAATGCTTACTTTGAGTGTATTCACGAAATGAAGTTAATCGTTGATTTAATTTATCAGTCAGGTTTCGCTGGTATGAGATACTCAATTTCTAATACTGCTGAATACGGTGACTACATTACTGGTCCTAAGATTATTACAGAAGATACTAAGAAGGCTATGAAGAAAGTTCTTTCTGATATTCAGGATGGTACATTTGCTAAGGACTTCTTATTAGATATGTCTTCAGCTGGTAGTCAGGTTCACTTTAAGGCTATGAGAAAGTTAGCTTCTGAGCATCCATCAGAAAAAGTTGGTGCTGAAATTAGAAAGCTTTACAGCTGGAATGGTGAAGATAAGTTAATTAATAACTAATCTTTAAATTAAATTTGTAAAATACATTGCATAAGGCGAGGAAATAGACAAGACACAGACAGGATATTTCCCCACCTTTTGCTGTGTTTTAAAAAATCTTCAAAGCAAAGTATTTTTCCTCTTTGCTTAAGAGAAGGCTAATATTTAAGGGAAAACCCCTAAAACGAAATGGAGGCAAAAAGTATGGAAAAAAGAAGAAAAATTACTTGGTTTACGCAGTTTGCTTATGGCTGTGGTAACCTCTTAGGTAGTGGCCCACTTGCTATTACAAGTGCTTGGTTACTTATCTATTTGACAACTGTGTGTCAGATGGATCCAGTTAAGGCTGGTACAATTGTTGGTCTTCCAACACTTTTTGATGTTATTTTAAACCCTGTTATGGGTTACATCACTGACAACTTCTACAAAACTGCTATTGGTAGAAAGTTTGGTCGTAGAAGATTCTTTATCTTAATTGGTATTCCACTTATGTTGGTGTACCCATTAATGTGGTATCCAACTACTAGTTTCTGGTATCACTTACTTACATTCCTTGCATTTGAGTTAATTTACACAAGTGTAATGATTCCTTATGAAACACTTGCTGTTGAAATGACAAGTGATTTCAATATGAGAACTTATCTTACAGGTTCTAAGGCAGCTATGGGTAAGATTGCAAACTTCCTTGCATCTGCTATTCCTGCTTTATTCTTCTCAATTTATGGTGAGTCAAATGATGACTGGAGACCTTATGTATTCACAGCTTGTACTTATTGTGTAATTATGATGGTTTCTCTTCTCTTACTTTACCTTAATTCTTGGGAAAGAAGACCTGAATTTGTTAAGACTGAAAATACTACAGGTTTAGGTGAAGGTCTTAAGAAATTATTTGTTGATAACTTATCAACTCTTAGAGTTAAAACATTTAGACATCACTTAGGTATGTATCTTTTCGGTTTTGGTGCTGAATGGTTATTTGCATCAACATTTACATATTTTGTAGTTTATGCTTTACACAATGAAAAGGCATTTGCTGCTGAAATGAACAGTATGTCTGCTATTTTACAGTTAATTTCTACATTTATTACAATGGCAGCTGTTGCTAAAGTTGGTTTTAAGAAGCCATATATTACAGCTTTAGGTGTTGTTATTGTAGCCGTATTAGGTTATGTATTTACTGCATTCTTTGGTTATCACGAATCAGTACCTCTTATTATCATAATCACAGCAGTATTTGGTTTAGGTACTGGTGCTGTTTACTACATCCCATGGAGTACTTATACATTTATGGCCGATGTTGACGAAGTTGTTACTGACCGTAGAAGAGAAGGTGTTTACGCTGGTGCTATGACTATGGCTGGTAAGTTAATGAGATTCATAGTTGTTCAGTCTTTAGGTTTTATCCTTGCAGCTAATGGTTTTGATAAGAAGGCTGAAACTCAGCCAGAATCAGCTATTATGGCTATTATTATGGTATTATTAATTGGTGTTTGTGGTCTTGCTGTTATTGGTATCTACTTCACTATTAGAATGAAGCTTGACCATAAGACTCACCAGATTATCATTGATGAGGTTCAGAGAATCCATAATGGTGGTAAGATGGAAGATGTTGACCCACAGGTTAAGAAAGTTTGTGAAGCTCTTACTGGTTTCAAATATGAAGAGTGTTTTGGTAACAATAAGGTTGGTTATCATCCAGATGAGAATTACTTCACACCTAAGAATATTGGTATCGTTATTTTATTCATCGCTATCATCGTTGTATTATTTACAAAGATGTATGGTCTTTGGTAGGATATAAACTTTAATAGTTTTATACTTTATTTTTTACTGCTGCATCACTTTGTGGTGCAGCAATAATTTTAAAAGGAGGCAAATTGTGGAAAAGGTGACCATTTTTGACTCTACATTAAGAGATGGAGCACAAGCTGAGGGTGTATCTTTTAGTGTAGAGGACAAAATCAAAATAGTTAAGGCACTTGATGAACTTGGTGTAAGCTATGTTGAAGCTGGTAATCCTGGCTCTAATCCTAAAGATTTAGAGTTTTTTGAAAGAATACAGCAAGAAAAACTTATAAACACTAAAGTTGTTGCCTTTGGAAGTACAAGAAGGAGAGGCATTTCACCCTCAGATGATGGGAATGTTCAGGCTTTACTAGGAGCAAATGTGGATACGGTTGCTATTTTTGGAAAGTCTTGGGATTTTCATGTTACAGATATAATCAATGCAACTCTCAAAGAAAATATTGAAATGATTTATGATACGGTTCTTTATCTTAAGGAAAAGGGTAAAGAAGTAGTTTTTGATGCAGAGCATTTTTATGACGGATATAAAAACAATCCAGACTATGCAATGAAGACCCTTGATGCTGCTGTTAAAGGTGGAGCTGACTGCTTATGTTTATGTGATACTAATGGTGGTACTTTTCCTGATGAAATTTATGAAATAACTAAAGCTGTTGTTGATAAGTTTGATGTTATTGTTGGCATTCACGCACATAATGATTGTGGTATGGCTGTTGGTAATACTATTATGGCTGTTAAGGCTGGTGCAAGACATATTCAAGGTACAATGACAGGCTTTGGTGAAAGATGTGGCAATACTAATCTTTCGGCTGTAATTCCTAATTTACAGCTAAAGAAAAATTATCAATGTATTCCTGCTGAAAATATGACAAAATTAACGCATATATCAAGGGAAGTAAGTGAAATTGCTAATCTTAAGTTAGATGAAAGAACTCCTTATGTTGGTAAGACTGCCTTTGCACATAAAGGTGGTATGCACGTGGACGGAGTTTGTAAAAATAGTAAAAGTTTTGAACATATTGACCCAACACTTGTTGGTAATGAACGAAAGTTCCTTACAAGTGAGGTTGCTGGTAGAACTACTATTCTTTCAATGATACAAAAAATAGCACCTAATATTGAAAAGAATTCACCAGAAACAACAAAGATAATTGATAGACTAAAGGCACTTGAGTACGAAGGTTATCAATTTGAAGGTGCTGAGGGTGGCTTTGAACTTGTTATAAGAAAAGAGCTTGGAAAGTATAAGCCATTTTTTGAGCTTGAAACTTTTAAAATAATAGGTGAACACCCAGAAACAAGTAAAAATCAAACAGCAACAGCTATGATTAAAATATCTGTTGATGGTAAAAAAGAAATTACAGCAGCAGAAGGTGAAGGTCCTGTTAATGCTCTTGATAAGGCATTAAGAAAGGCACTTGAGGTATTTTATCCAGACCTATCAGATGTTCATTTGACAGATTATAAGGTAAGAGTTCTTGATAGTAATTCTGCTACTGCATCTAAGGTAAGAGTTCTTATAGAGTCATCAGATGGCAAGGACAGTTGGACTACAGTTGGTGTATCTAAGGATATAATAGAGGCCAGCTGGATAGCTCTTGTTGATTCTATTGAATATAAGTTAATAAAAGATATAGAAAAAAAGTTTAGACAATTTTTATAAAATCGCGGTAAAACCGCTTCAAACAATAAATTGATTTATCTAGGAGGACTAAAACTATGGGTATGACTATGACTCAAAAAATTTTAGCAGCTCACGCAGGTCTTGAGTCTGTTAAGGCAGGTCAGCTTATTGAAGCTAAGCTTGACCTTGTACTTGGTAATGATGTAACAACTCCTGTTGCTATTGATGCCTTTAACAAAATTGGTATTGATAAGGTGTTTGACAAGGAAAAGGTAGCTATTGTACCTGACCATTTTACACCTAATAAGGATATTAAGTCAGCTGAACATTGTAAATGTGTTAGAGAGTTTGCTAACGATAAGGCTGTTAAGAACTACTTTGAAGTAGGTCAGATGGGTATTGAACATTGTCTTCTTCCTGAAAAAGGTCTTGTAGTATCTGGTGATGTTGTTATTGGTGCTGACTCACACACTTGTACATACGGTGCATTAGGTGCTTTTTCAACTGGTGTTGGTTCAACAGATATGGCTGTTGGTATGGCTAGAGGTGTTGCTTGGTTTAAGGTTCCAAGTGCTTTAAAGTTTGTTTTAAAGAATAAGCCAGCTAAGTGGGTAAGTGGTAAGGATATTATACTTCATATTATTGGTATGATTGGTGTTGACGGTGCTTTATACAAGTCAATGGAATTTGTTGGTGATGGTATTCAGTACCTTTCAATGGACGATAGATTTACTATTGCTAATATGGCTATTGAAGCTGGTGGTAAGAATGGTATTTTCCCTGTTGATGAAAAGACTCTTGAATATGTTAAGGAACATTCTCAGAAGACACCAGTGGTATTCGAAGCTGATGAAGATGCAGTTTATGATGCAGTTTACGAAATTGATTTATCAACATTAAGACCTACTGTTGCGTTCCCTCATTTACCAGAAAATACAAAGACTGTTGACGAGGCTAAGGGTCTTGCAATGGATCAGGTTGTTATTGGTTCTTGTACAAATGGTAGAATAAGTGATATGAGAGCTGCTGCTGAAATATTAAAGGGTAAGAAGATTAATCCAAAGTTAAGAGTTATTATCCTTCCTGGTACTCAGAAGATTTGGTTACAGTGTGTAGAAGAAGGTCTTGCTAAGATTTTTGTTGAGGCTGGTTGCGTATTTTCAACTCCAACTTGTGGTCCTTGTCTTGGTGGTCATATGGGTATTCTTGCTAAGGGTGAAAGAGCTTTATCTACTACTAATAGAAACTTTATAGGTCGTATGGGGCACCCAGAGTCAGAGGTTTACCTTTGTTCACCAGCTGTAGCTGCTGCATCTGCAATTACAGGTGTTATTACTGACCCAGCAGAAGTTTAATAAATTTGAAAATTTGATTTTTTAGGAGGATATATTATGAACGCTTGTGGTAAGGTTTTTAAATATGGCGATAACATTGATACTGATGTTATTATTCCAGCTAGATATTTGAATTCATCTGACCCTAAGGAGCTTGCAAAGCACTGTATGGAAGATGCTATTCATTCAACTGTTAAGTTTGTTGACAATGTTAAGGAAGGCGACATTATTGTTGCTGAAAAGAATTTTGGCTGTGGTTCTTCAAGGGAACACGCACCAATTGCTATTAAGGCTAGTGGCGTTTCTTGTGTTATTGCAAAGACTTTTGCTAGAATTTTTTATAGAAATGCTATTAACATTGGCTTACCTATTCTTGAGTGCGACGAAGCTGCTGAAAAGATTGAAATGGGTGACGAGGTTGAGGTAGATTTTAACACTGGTGTTATTACTAATAAGACTAAAAATGAAACTTATCAAGCTGAGCCATTCCCTGAGTTTATGCAGGAAATGTTTAAGGTTGGTGGCTTAATTGAACAGACTAAGGTTAAGTTAGGTTTATAATTTAATATATTAAATTAGGGTAATAGTTGTTGACAATGAATTTGCCTTGGCAAATTTGAAGTTTGAAAGTGATTGAAATTACATAAAAATTTTGTATTTTTGAAAAGAGGTTTTTTTAATGAATTTTAAGATTGCTGTAGTTGCTGGTGACGGTATTGGTCCAGAAGTAATGGAGCAGAATATTAATGTATTAAATGCTGTTGGTGAAAAGTTTGGTCATACATTTGAATATACTTATGTATTAGGTGGTGGTTGTGCTATTGACAAGTATGGTGAGCCACTTCCACAGGAAACTATTGATGTTTGTAAGGCTAGTGATTCTGTACTTCTTGGTGCAGTTGGCGGCTGGCAATGGGACACTCTCCCAGGTGATAAAAGACCTGAAAGAGCATTACTAGGTTTAAGAGGTGCTTTAGGATTATATGCCAACTTAAGACCTGCTACTCTACACGATGCTTTAAAGGATGCGTGTCCATTAAAGCCTGAGCTTGTTAAAGATGGCGTAGATATTATGGTTGTTAGAGAGCTTACAGGTGGTATGTATTTTGGCGAAAAGGGTAGAAAGCAGACTGATATGGGTGAGGCTGCTTACGATATTGAGCAGTATTCAGTTAAGGAAGTTGAAAGAATTGCAAGAACTGCTTTTGAAATTGCTAGAAAGAGAAATAAGCATGTTACTAATGTAGATAAGCAGAATGTTCTTGAATCATCAAGACTTTGGAGAAGTGTTGTTCTTGAAGTAGCTAAAGACTATCCTGATGTTGAGCTTGACCACTTATATGTAGATAATGCTTCAATGCAGTTAATTATGAGACCAACTACATTTGATGTTATTGTTACTGGTAACATATTTGGTGATATTTTATCTGATGAGGCTTCTCAGATGACTGGTTCAATTGGTATGCTTCCATCAGCAAGTTTAGGTGAAGGTACTCTTGGTATGTACGAGCCAGTTCACGGTTCTGCTCCTGATATTGCAGGCAAGGATATTGCTAATCCTATAGCTACTATTCTTTCTGGTGCTATGATGTTAAAGTATAGCTTTGGTTTACAAGAAGAAGCTAAGTGTATCGAAGATGCTGTAACTAAGGTTCTTAATGCTGGTTATAGAACTGGTGATATTATGAGTGAAGGTATGAAGCAAGTTGGCTGTAAGGAAATGGGCAAGCTTGTTATTGAAAATCTTTAATATTTGATTAAATATGTCTTAGTGTAAGGGTGGGGGTTTACTTCACCCTTATGTTTTTAGTAGAAAAAGGCTGGATTAATTTGCAATAGTAGTCTTTTATAAGTAAGGGGTAGACTTATGTTAAATAGCTGCAAAACAAAATATCCTATTTTGATGGTACACGGTATGGGTTTTAGGGATAGAAAATACTTGAACTATTGGGGGAGGATTCCTAAAATCTTAAAAGAAAATGGTGCTGATATTTATTACGGACATCAAGATAGTAATGGTTCAATAGAAACTAATGCTTATGTTCTTAAAGATACTGTTGTGGATATTTTAACTGAAACAGGAGCTGATAAAGTTAATATTATAGCTCATTCTAAAGGTGGTCTTGATGCAAGATATATGATTTCTAGTCTTGGTATGGCTGAATATGTTGCAAGTCTTTCAACAATAAGTACACCTCACAATGGTTCTATTACAATGGATTATATTTTAAAACTACCTAATATGTTAATAAAAATTGGAGCAAAAATAGCTGATGTTTGGTTTAAAATTTTAGGAGATAAAAATCCTGATACATATAAGGTAATGAATCAGTTTACTACTATTGAAGCTAAAAAATTTAATAAAAATAATAAAGATTGTAGTAATGTTTATTACCAAAGTTTTGCTTTTGTTATGAAAAGTCCATTAAGTGATTTTATAATGTTTTTACCTAATATTGTTGTTAGTTTGTTTGAAGGTGAAAATGACGGATTACTTACTCCTAGAGCTACAAATTGGACTAATTTTAGAGGAATTTATAGGGGGAATAGTAAAAGAGGTATTTCTCATTTAGATGAGGTTGATTTAAGGCGGCATAAATTGTCATCACAAAGAGGAGATGGTATTTCTGATATTACAGATTTTTACAAAAGTGTTGTTGAAGAATTAAGGAAAATGGGACATTAGCTGGTGTTTTGTAATAGAAAATTGTTTCCATATTTGTAATTTATTATTTATTAATATTTGAAATTTTATACAAATAAATGCTTACCCCTATTAACAATAAGGGTATAAAATGATTTAATTAAAAAATAAAATAAATATTAATTATATTAACAGCTATATAGTTGTTGACGAAAACGGATTTTTGTTGTATTCTAAAGGAACAGCTAATTTAGAAATGTATTTTTATAATTTCAAAAATTATAAAGTAGATGTATATAAATATGTAAGTCGCTAAGTGGCGAAACTATAAAGGAGGAAATATAAATGATAAGTGACAGAGTAAAAAAAGGTCCAGATAAGACACCTCACCGTTCTTTATTTAAGGCAATGGGTTATACAGATGAGGAATTATCAAGACCATTAATTGGTGTTGTAAATGCTCAGAATGAAATTATACCAGGTCATATTCACCTTGATAATATTGCAAAGGCTGTTAAGGCTGGTATTCTTGCAGCAGGTGGTACTCCTATTGAAGTACCTGCAATTGGTGTTTGTGATGGTATTGCTATGGGTCATATTGGTATGCATTATTCACTTCCAACTAGAGAATTAATTGCAGACTCAATTGAATGTCAGGCTACAGCTCACGCATTTGATGGTCTTGTACTTATTCCTAACTGTGATAAAATTGTTCCAGGTATGCTTATGGCTGCTGCTAGATTGAATATTCCTGCCATTGTATGTTCTGGTGGTCCAATGCTTGCAGGTCATAAAGGGTGCGAAAAACTTTCTCTTTCTAAGACTTTTGAGGCTGTTGGTGCTTATGAGGCTGGTTTAATTGATGATACGGAATTAAAGCAGTTTGAAAATAAGTCTTGTCCAAGCTGTGGTTCTTGTTCAGGTATGTACACAGCTAATTCTATGAACTGTTTATCAGAAGTTATTGGTATGGCATTACCTGGTAATGGTACAATTCCAGCTGTTTATGGTGATAGAATTGGTCTTGCTAAGCACGCTGGTATGCAGATTATGAAGCTTGTTAAAAATAATGTTAAGCCTAGAGATATTATGAATGAAAAGGCATTTAGAAATGCTCTTACTATGGATATGGCACTTGGTTGTTCTACTAACTCTATGCTTCATCTTCCAGCAATTGCTCACGAAGCAGGAGTTGAATTAAATCTTGATATGGCTAAT
The DNA here is from genome assembly GCA_900543365.1 of uncultured Eubacterium sp. Lineage (GTDB taxonomy): Bacteria > Bacillota > Clostridia > Lachnospirales > CAG-274 > Gallispira. The sequence goes on from UQRG01000016.1 coordinate 14,544, forward strand.
GAAATTAGTTCTAAAACACCTAACCTTTGTCATTTAGCTCCAGCTGGCTCTAATTACATTGAAGAATTAAATGAAGTTGGTGGTATTCCTGCTGTTATGAAAGAAATTAGCAAACTTGGTTTACTTCAGCTTGATAACCCAACAGTAACATTAAATACTGTTGGTGAAAATATTGCTAACGAGAATGGTGCTGATGGTACTATTATTAGAACTGTTAAAAATCCATATTCAACAACTGGTGGCATTGCTGTATTAAGAGGTAATATTGCTCCAGATGGTTGTGTTGTTAAGAGAAGTGCTGTTGCTCCAGAAATGCTTAAGCATACTGGACCGGCTAGAGTATTTAATTCAGAGGAAGATGCCATTGCAGCTATTTTTGGTGGCAAGATTGTTAAGGGTGATGTTGTTGTTATTGTTTATGAAGGTCCTAAGGGTGGTCCAGGTATGAGAGAAATGCTTTCTCCAACTTCAGCTTTAGCTGGTATGAAGCTTGATAAAGATGTTGCTCTTATTACTGACGGTCGTTTCTCTGGTGCATCAAGAGGTGCTAGTATTGGTCATGTTTCTCCAGAGGCTGCTTCTGGTGGTAACATTGGTCTTGTTAAAGAAGGAGATATTATCGACATTGATATAAATGGTGGTAAGATTAATGTAAAGGTAAGTGATGAAGAACTTGCTGAAAGAAGAAAGAATTGGGTTATTCCTGAGCCTAAGATTAAGACAGGCTACCTTGCCAGATATGCTAAACTTGTAAGTTCAGCTGACAAGGGTGCTGTATTAAATTAATATATATAAAGAGGGAGGAAAATTATGTTATTAAACGGTTCTGAAATTTTGGTTGAATGCCTTAAAGAACAGGGCGTTGATACTGTATTTGGCTATCCCGGAGGTGCTGTTTTAAATATATATGATGCTTTATATAAGCATCAGAATGAAATCAAGCATTATCTTACATCTCACGAGCAGGGTGCTGCTCACGCTGCTGATGGTTATGCCAGAGCAACTGGTAAGGTTGGTGTTTGTATTGCAACAAGTGGTCCGGGTGCGTGTAACTTAGTTACTGGTATTGCAACTGCTTATATGGATAGTATTCCAGTAGTTGCTATTACAGGTAATGTATCATTGCCTTATCTTGGTAGAGATAGTTTTCAGGAAGTGGATATTACCGGTGTAACAATGCCTATTACAAAGCATAACTTTATTGTTAAAGATGTTAAAAAACTTGCTGAAACTGTAAGAAAAGCTTTTTATATTGCTAAGAAAGGTCGTCCTGGTCCTGTTCTTATTGATATTACTAAAGATGTTACAGCAGCATTATGTGAGTATACTCCAGAAAAGCCTGCTATTATTGAAAGAAAGACTAAGACTATTACTGATGAAGATTTAAGTGCAGCTGTTGAGCTTATTAAGTCAGCTAAAAAGCCTTTTATTTATTGTGGTGGTGGTTGTATTAATTCAGAGGCTACCGATGAAATTATAAAGTTAATCAATAGTCAGGATATTCCTGTTTCTTGCTCTGCAATGGGTCTTGGTGTTATACCTGCTGATCATCCTAATTATACTGGTATGATTGGTATGCACGGTACTAAAACATCTAACCTTCTTGCTAATGAGTGTGACTTATTCATTGCTATGGGTGCAAGATTTAGTGATAGAGTTGCTACTAATTTCAAAACTTTTGCTCCAAATGCAAAGGTGCTTCATATAGATATTGACCCAGCAGAAATTAATAAGAATATTATTACTGCCCACTCAATTATTGGTGATGTTAATGAAATTTTAAAGCGTCTTAATGCAAGACTTGAGGCTACTGACCGTAAGGATTGGCTTAAAAAAGCTGAGGAATATAAGGCACAGTATCCATTAAAGTATGAAAATGATGGCACATTAAAGCCACAATATATTATGGAAAGAATAAATGCCATCTGTAAAGGTGAAGAAATCATTGTTACAGAAGTTGGTCAACATCAGATGTGGGCTTGTCAGTTTATTGAAAATAAGTATCCTAGACATTTCCTTACTTCTGGTGGTTTAGGTACTATGGGCTATGGTTTAGGTGCTGCTATTGGTGCAAAGGTTGGTCAGCCAGATAAGGTTGTATTTAATATTGCAGGTGATGGTTGTTTCTATATGAACCATATTGAAATGGCTACAGCTGTTGCTAACGATGTGCCTATTATTGAGGTTGTTATTAATAACCATGTTTTAGGTATGGTTAGACAGTGGCAAGATTTATTCTATGATGCTAGATATTCTCAGACTAATCTTGACAAGGCTACAGATTTTGCTAAACTTGGTGAAGCTTATAAAGCTCAAGTTTATAACATTTCTAAGCCTGAAGAAGTTGATGATGCAATTAAGGGTGCTATTGCTTGTGGTAAGCCTGCACTTATTATTTG
>UQRG01000017.1 GCA_900543365.1 uncultured Eubacterium sp.
AATTATGTTAATTGTAGTGTTAGGATTAAATAGATAAATGTTGATATAAAGTATTACACCTATTATACCTATTAATATTGTTACAACAGTTGCTTCAACAAAGTTTTGCTTAAAACTCTTGAAAAAATCCTTTGAAACATATCCTTCTCTATCAGAAAGCTGACGAGTAGTAACATAGTATAAGGCTGTGGTGGAAGCTCCTATTGTGACAATTGGTAAACAGCATATTGTCCATAGTAATGTAAGTATAATTAAATCCCCAATTAAAGTTCCAAATTTGTAAAACTTACTATCTAGTCCAAACCACTTTTCCATAACATATATATGCTCCTTTCACTTATATATTAATTATACAACATTTGAGTAAACTAATCAAGATTTTTGAATAAATTAATTATATATTATTACTTTATGGAGGCATAAATGGCAACAGGTTATTTACAAGTTGAACTGTATAATCAAGGGCAGGCATCTCCGGTTATTGGCGGTAAAGTAGTTATTTCTAAAAATGGAGAAATTTTATATGAGTTATTTACAAATGATTCGGGTCAAACTGAAACTGTATCTTTAGAAGCTCCACCTAAATGAAAATGAGCCTCAGCCTTATGGAACTTATGATATTACAGTTACGGCAGATGGATATAAAGATGTTATTATTAATGGTGTACAGATTTTTACAGATAGAACTGCACTTCAAAAGGTTATTATGACCACAGGTGAAGGGCAGGTAGTTATTAATGTTCCACCTCCTGTCTTGTGGGGAGATTATCCGGAAAAAGAACCGGAAGATGAAGTTAAAGAAATACCAGAAGAAACCGGCTTTGTTGTACTTGATAGAATTGTTATACCAGAATACATTGTTGTTAAAGATGGTGTTCCTTCTGGTGGAGGTCAGGTTTATTATGTTCCTTACAAGGATTATATAAAAAATGTAGCATCTTCAGAAATTTACTCAACTTGGTCAGATGCGGCAATAAGAGCTAATATATTGGCAATTCAATCTTTTGTGCTTAATAGAGTTTTTACTGAATGGTAATATAACACTCATAAATTCAATGGGCGTGTGAAAAATTTTCTGTAAATTAGCTTTCTATGATAATTACAATAATTAATTAAAGGCGGCAAGATAAAGAGTTTTCAGCAAGGCTGTATCACTTGTAAATATGCTCCTTTGCCTATTTAATCGCTTATAGCTACTATTAAGGCTTTCTATTGCATTAGTAGTATATATAATTTTTCATCTAACTAACCTAGTCTTATTTTTTGCCTTTATTAAATTTAAGTTTACTGCAACAGGCAAATTATTTTTCTAAATTTCAATTTATTTTTTATTTATATTATAATCAAAATAAAGTGTTGTATATAATTATTTTGGGTAAAAAACATATAATATATTTTGTTGCATTAATAATTAAAATGTTGTAAAATGAGATTTGTATTTGGAGGTTTAGTATGTATGAATTATAAAATTGTTTTGGAATATGAGGGAACAAGATATAATGGCTGGCAAAGACAGTTGTCAACACCTAATACTATTCAAGGAATAATTGAGGAGGCTATAAAGGCTGTAACAGGTGAGCAAGTGGAGATAAATGGCTCTGGCAGAACAGACGCAGGCACTCACGCATTGGCACAGGTTGCAAATTTTAAGCTCAGTAATAAATATGATAATATAATGGATAGACTTAATCAGGAGTTGCCAAGTGATATTAGAATATTAAGCTGTTGCCAAGTTGATGATAGATTTCACGCAAGGCTTAATGCTATTGGAAAGACTTATCATTACAAAATTGATACGGGCAAAAAGGTAAATGTATTTACCAGAAGAACTGTAAATCACTTTAATTTTGATTTGAATATGGAGAAAATGAAGAGGGCTAGTAAAATGCTAGTTGGTACTTATGATTTTAAGTCTTTTTGCTCAAATAAAAGAACTAAAAAATCTACAGTAAGAACGATTTATTCAATTGACATATTGCAAAAGGGTAGTGAGATTACTTTTGTTTACAAAGGAAATGGATTTTTGTATAATATGGTTAGAATATTAACAGGAACAATACTTGAAGTTGGTATGGGTAAACTTAGTGTTGATGATATACCATCAATTATTGAAGCAAGAGATAGAAGCAGAGCCGGTATGACAATGCCTCCACGAGGGCTTATTCTTGCTGAAGTTAAATATAAGGAGGATAATTAAATGGAACAGTTTTATCAAAAAATTCAAAAAAGAACAGAAGAAAGACCACGACTTATGGTAGGTATTGTAGCATTGTTTTATTTTGTTGCAGGTATGGGATTTACAACATTAAGACAAGCAACACCTCTGTCCATAGTACTTTCTTGCATACTTTGTATTTATATGTCAACTATTGTTTTTGCCATTGTTAGAGGTGTTATTTCAAAGGCATTGTTAAATTGTGGCGTATTTTTTGCTTTAGGCTTGATTTTTAAATTTATAACAAATTATAGTATGCTTACATATATGGACTTGATTGTAGCAGTTGTGTTGTTTATTGTGTTTTTTGCAATAGGTCTTTTTATAGGATATTTATTGTATGGTAAGTATATTAAATAATAATTTTTAGATATAATTTTGGAGGTTGTGTTGTGAATTTAGCTTTTATTACAGCTCAACAAGTAGCTGTATTGTTTATATTGATTTTTACTGGATTTATTTGTATTAAGGCAGGAGTATTAAAGGCAGAAGGCAAAAAGGCTTTTTCTGACTTACTTATTTATCTTATTGTACCAGCAATGATTATAAATTCTTATATTACAGAATTTAATGACGAAGTTTTTAAAAAACTTGTTGAAGCATTTAAGTATAGTGCAATACTTCTTGTATTAGGTCTTGTAATAACCGTAGTGCTTGGATTTAAAATTAAAGATAAAAATGCCCCTATTGTAAAGATTGCTTGTATATTTTCAAATGCTGCATATATGGGCTTTCCTCTTATTCAAGCACTTTTTGGCACAGAGGGACTTCTTTATGCTAGTGCATTTTTAACAGTTTACAATATTCTGTTGTGGACTGTAGGTTATGCTATGATAAGTGGTAAGGCTGATTTTAAGGAAGTTGTACATAGTATATGTACTACACCGGTTATAATATCTGTAGTAATTGGTATAGTCATTTTAGTTTTTCAAATACCAGTACATAGTATTATAAAACAACCATTAAGTTATGTTGGTAATATGAATACGCCTTTGTCTATGATTATTACTGGTATGATAATTGCTGATAGCTCCTTTAGTAAAATTGTTAAAAATAAACTTGTGCTTTTTGCAATATTGGTGCGTATGCTTGTTATTCCGGTTGTTTGTATTTGTCTTTTTAAATTGCTTAATATTAGAGGTGAAGTTTCAAATATTGTGCTTTTACTTCAGGCTTGTCCTTGTGCTGCTATTACTTCTGTATTTGCTGTTCAGTTTGGTTATGATGAGGACTTGGCTGCTGGCTCTGTAGTTGTTACTACATTTTTAAGTATTGTTACATTGCCTTTGTTTGCTTATGTTATTACAACTTTTATGTAATTATGTATTAAAAGGGTATGGATTTGCCATACCCTTTTTTAGATAATATTATGTAGTTAATAAGTATTTTGCAAATGAGATGGGTTTTATATATTGGAAAATAGAAGTTACTCTAAAGTTTATGGGAGAAATACAATTCTCCCATAAACTTTAATTTATTTATTTGTTTTAACAATGTTAAGAGGCATCATAAGGTGATTAACAAGTATTTTATAAGCAGAATCACCATCACCATTTTCAAGATATTCAAAGTATTTAGTATGTTCTTCAATTGTACCAGAAATTCTGCCGTCAACAGCAAGAGCTGATTTAGAAGTCAATTTAATAAGATACATAAGACGCTGAAAAATTTGATTAGCCTCATCGTTATTAATATGATTAACTAAAAGGAGGTGAAATTGATGGTCATATTCAATAAAGCTTTCCAAATTATCGTCATATTCAATAGCAAGTTTTTGATATTCAAGAATATCTTTTAATTTGTTTAAAGTAGTTTTACCTTTTTTTGTATTTATTTCTTGTGCAAGTATATGAGTTGAAAAACCTTCAATAGCACATCTAATTTGAATAGACTCTCTCATATCCTTTTGGTTTAACTGTCTTATCATAAATCCACGACTTGGCATAATATTAATATAGCCGTCTTGACTTAAGCATTGCAAAGCTTCTCTCATAGGTGTACGAGATACACCTATTTCTTTAGAGAGTTTAGTTTCGGAATATAGTGTATCAACATCAAGTTGATTAGTAAGTATAAGATTTTTAATATAATCGTATGCTTTTAGCTGTAATAATGATTTTGAACGCATATAACCACTCCTAGTTTCTAGAAAAATATAAAAGAATATGTATTAATTTAAAAAACTTATAAAAAAACAGTATTTATTAATATTAATTCCATTTAAAATGATATAACAAAAGTGAAAAAAGGTCAAGTATTTGGCATATTAATTTTTAATTAAAAGTATACCGGTATACTGATTTTGTTAAAAATATACAAAAAACATCTTAATTTTCTATTAAGTTTTAATAATTGACAGTATGCCAGTATACTGGTATACTATAGGTACAGAAAACAAATACAAAATATTTAATCTCAAGGAGGAATTTATTATGAGTAGTTACCAGTTAGGAAATTTAAGAGTTGTTGATTTAACAAAGGTTCTTGACCCAAAGACAGAAACAAGAAGATGTGGTCTTACAAGATTTAACACAGGTGGTCCAATTCCAGACTTCCATACAATTATGGATCTTACAAGCCACTTAGGTACTCATGTTGAGTGTCCTTATCACCACAATGATGACTGGACTGATGTTGAGGGCTTACCTTTAACAACATTTATGGGTAGAGCAATTTATGTAAACATTACACATATGGAGCCAAATGGCAAGATTAAGGGTGAGGACCTTGAAAAGGCTTGCGGCGACAGAATTAAGGAAGGTGATATTGTTATTCTTGATTCTCCAATGAAGCTTGCTCCATTTACACCAGATTCAAATACAGAAAAGGATAAAAGACTTTTTATTTGCAGAGAAACTGCTGAATGGTTTAGAGATAAGAAAGTAAAGTGTGTAGGCTTTGGTGATGGTGTTTCAATCGAAAGTAACAACGAAGATGTATCAGCTTTCCACGATGTACTTATGGAAGTTGATGTTGTATTTTTAGAGGTATTAAAGAATCTTGAAGAGTTGAAGACAGATACATTCTTTATGTCTTACACTCCACTTCCAATTAAGGGACTTGATTCTTGTCCAATTAGAGCTTATGCTATTGAGGGACTTGAAGAATTCTCTAAGTAATCAAGGAGGCTAAATTATGAAAATTGCAGTACTTGGTGCAGGAGCTATGGGTTCAATATATGGTGGTCATCTTTCATTAAACAATGATGTTTATATGATTGACAAAAAGCAGGAGCTTGTTGATACAATTAATAATGATGGGCTAAAGCTTTTTGAAAATAACAACGATGTTATTTACAACCCAAAAGCAGTAACAGAGAGTAAAAATATAGGTGAAGTTGATTTAGTTATATTATTTGTTAAATCATTGTATTCAAGAACTGCTCTTATGGAAAATAGTCATATCATAGGTGGAAACACCTATGTTATGACTCTCCAAAATGGAGCAGGTCACGAAGATATTATTTCAGAGTTTGTACCAATGGAAAGAATAATAATAGGTACAACAGAAGATAACGGTGCAATACTTGACACAGGTTATGTAAGACGAGGTGGAAAGGGTAAAACAAACATTGGTATGCTCCTTCCAGATAGTAACAATATGCTTGAAAAAGTTAAGGAAGTTTTTGACAGTTGTGGATTTGATACTCATATTTACAGCAATATTCAGCAGTTAATATGGGATAAACTTTTTACAAATGTTTCATTAAGTGCCCTTACAGGTGTTTTGCAAGTGCCAATGGGCTTTATAGCACAAGATGAATATGCTTGGAATATGGCTGTTACTCTTATTAAAGAAGCAATGGCTGTAGCAAAGGCTATGGGGCTTGACTTTGATGAGGCAGAAATGATTGAGAGAGTAAAAAATACTTCACTAGGTTCTCCAGAAGGTCGTACATCAATATATACTGACTTAAGCAAGGGCAGACCAACAGAAGTTAATACTATAAGTGGTGCAGTAGTTAAGGCTGGTGACAAAGTTGGAGTACCAGTTCCTTCGCACAAAATGATTGTAAATATAGTACACGCTATGGAAAATAAAGCTAAGTAAAGGAAGGTAATAAATATGATTTTTTCTTCAATAAATTCTAATGATGATTTTAAGAGTTATCCAGAGGCAGTTCAGAGAGCTATTGCTTATTTAAAGGCAAATGATTTTGTAAATATGGAGCCTGGTGTTTATGAAATAGAGGGCAAAAAAATGTATGCTCAGGTATTTGATGCAGAAACAGAAGCACCAGAAAAGAAAAGACCTGAAGTACATGAAAAGTATCTTGATGTTCAGTTTTTAGCATCAGGTAAGGAAAGACTTGGATTTACACCAGATACTGGCAATTATGAAGTAGATGAAAGATTTGACGAAAGAGATTTAATCTTCTATAAGTCAGTTGAAAATGAAGGTTATATTACTGCAACTCCAGGTTGTTTCTGTGTATTTTTCCCTAGTGATGTTCATAGACCTGCTGTAGCAGCTGATGAGCCTATGACAGTAAGAAAAGTAGTGGTAAAGGTAAGTGTTGACTTACTTTAATTAATAGTCTGGAGGTAATATTATGGGCAAAAAATTATTGGCAATTTTACTATGTATTGTAGCTGCCTTTACCTTTGCCGGCTGTAATGGCAGTGTTGAAAAAAGTGCCGACAATCAAGAAACAAAAATAATAAGAGTAGCCTTTAACCAAAATGAGGAGCATCCTCAGTACAAGGCAATGAAAGAACTTGGAGACAAGTTTGAGGAGGCTACTAATGGTAGATACAAAATGGTAATTTATCCTAATGGTGTGCTTGGTGAACAGGGTTCAATGGCAGAGTTTATAAGAACAGGTGCTCTTGAAATGGCTATTGTACCTTGTAGTGTTCCAGAAGGTTATGATTCTGATTTTGCTATTGTAGGTGCACCATATTTATATCAGGATATGGACCATTTAAGAAGAGCAACAGAATCCGGTGTATTTAGTGAGCTTTTCCATTCAACAAGAAAGTTTAATTTTGAAGTTCTTACAATTTACACAGCTGGTGAAAGAAATATTTATTCTGACAAGCCTATTAATAGCCCTGATGACTTAAAGGGTATGATTGTAAGAGTAAATGATAGTCCTACATATCTTAATATGGTTAAGTATATGGGTGGTGTAGGTACTGTAATGTCACAGTCAGAAGTTTATACAGCTTTACAACAGGGTGTTATTGATGCAGGTGAAAATAGTGAGAGAGTTTACACAGACTTTAAACACTATGAAGTAGCACCATACTATTCATACACAAAACATATAGTTCACCCTGATGTGGTTATTGCAAGTACAAATTTCCTTGACAATATGTCTGCTGAGGATAGAGCAATATTTGATAAACTTGTTTTAGATTCTACTAATTATGAATTTGATGCATTTAAAGAGTCTGTTGAACAGGGTAAAAAAGACGCAGAGGCTCACGGAGCTAAGTTTGTATATCCAGATGTTGAGGCATTTAGAGAAAAGTGTATGCCACTTCTTCAGAGTATTGCAGACCAGTCTGATGTAACAAAAGATATTTACAACAAAGTAGAAGCTCTTAGAGAGGAGGAATAATATGAAGGCTATAAAAAATATATTAGATAAAATTACGGCAGTTTCAAGTATTGTTGTATTTATAGCAATGGTACTTATGGTTACATATCAGGTTATAGCCAGATATTTCTTTGCTAGTCCTAGTAGTGTTACTGAGGCTTTAACAAGATATTCCTTCGTATGGCTTATTATAATATCAGCTACATATATGTTTGGTCAGAGAGAGCATATTTGTATTAGTGTTGTTAGAGATAAACTTTCAGCAAAGGCTAAAGAAGTTGTTAATATATTAATTGAAATTGTTACAATTATATTTGCAGGTTTAGTAATGATATTTGGTGGATTTACTATTTCAAAAATGAACTTATTACAGATTGATTCAATTCTTAATATTCCTACAGGTATTATTTATTCAATAATTCCTATTTGTGGTGTAATTATTGTATTTTACAGTATTTACAACATTATGTTGGAACTTAAGAAAGAGGCATAGAGAGGAGGCTTTTTATGAGTATAGCAGTGCAGGTAGCCCTTGTAATGGTTACCATATTAGTTATATTATTGATTATGGGTGCACCTATTGGTGTTGCAATAGGTCTTTCATCAGCAGTATCAATGATATGTATGATTCCAGCAGGAATTTCATTCTCAACATCTGCTCAGAGAATATTTGCTGGTTCTAACTCATTTTCACTTATTGCCATACCATTCTTTATATTAGCTGGTAATATAATGAACAACGGTGGTATAGCAACCAGACTTGTAAATTGTGCAAAGGTTATTAGTGGTAGAATGCCTGGTGCACTTGCACAGTCAAATGTTGTAGCCAATATGTTATTTGGTGCAATTAGTGGTTCTGGTGCAGCAGCTGCAGCAGCAATGGGAGGTACTATTGGTCCATTAGAGGAAAAAGAAGGTTATGATAAGAACTATAGTACAGCAGTTAATGTTGCGTCAGCACCTGTTGGTATGCTTATTCCGCCAAGTAACACAATGATTGTTTATTCAAGTGTTGCAGGTAGTGTTTCAATTGCAGCTTTGTTTATGGCAGGTTATATTCCTGGTATATTATGGGGTGCAGCAGTAATGATTCTTGCAGGTATTATGGCTAAAAAGCGTGGTTATCAGGCAGAACAGAGAGTTCCGTTTAAGATTGCTCTTATTACTTTCTGGCAGGCAATTCCTAGTCTTTTACTTATTATCATTGTTATTGGTGGTATTTTAAAAGGTGTATTTACAGCTACTGAAGGTTCAGGTATTGCTGTTGTATATGCAACTATATTATCATTAATTTACAGGTCATTTAAGATTAAGGATATTCCAAATATTGTTCTTGAATCTGCTAAGACTACTGGTATTATTACATTTATGATTGGTTTATCTTCTATTATGTCTTGGGCTATGGCATTTACAGGTATTCCAGATATGGTAGCTGAAGCGATTTTAGGTCTTACAACTAATAAGTTTATAATTTTATTACTTATTAATGTGTTATTACTTATTGTAGGTACATTTATGGATGTAACTCCTGCAATATTAATATTTACACCTATACTTTTACCAATTTGTACATCATTTGGTATGGACCCAATTCACTTTGGTATCATACTTTGTTTCAACTTATCAATTGGTACAATTACTCCTCCTGTAGGTACAATATTATTTACAGGTTGTAGAGTTGGTGGAGTTACAATAGAAAGTGTTATGAAAGTCCTTTTGCCTTACTTCTTCGTAATCTTAATTGCACTTTTATTAGTAACATATATTCCACAAATTTCAATGTTCCTACCAAAAGCTCTTGGACTTTTATAGGAATGCTAGTTTGTCTGAGAGGTTTACTCTCAGATAAACTAGAAAGCATATTAGTTTTTTATAGGTAGATTTTTATTAAGTATAACTTTCCCCCTTTAAAAACATACAAATACCTATAGTTGCTATAAACCTCCAAAAGCTAATATGTTTTCTAGTTTAGATTACAAACTAAACTTATACTTTTTATTAGTATACCCTCCATATTCGTTTTAAAAATCCTCCCAATGTCCATTATGGGAGGATTTTTAAGTTAATTATTTATTTCTTCAAATTTTTCATAAAGCTCCATTAACTTTTCTTCAAGACTTTCTTTTTCTTCGTATATTTCACGGGAACGCATAGAATTTGTGTATACTTCTTCTGTAGCAAGAAGATTATCTAATTCATCGATTTTATTTTCGGTTTCTTCTATTTCTTTTTCTATTTTTTTGATTCGGTTGTCTTTTTTTCTCTGTTGTGCTTGTATTTCTTTTTGTTTTTTCCAGTCTAGCTTAGTTTCAGTTTCAATGGACTTTACTTCTTCGATTTTAACAATTTCATTTTCTTTTAATTTTTCTGTATAATAGTCATAATTGCCTAAGTATATTGTAGCCTTGTCTTTATTTAATTCAACTATTTTTGTTGCAGTAGAATTAATAAAATATCTATCGTGAGAAATATATAAAACTGTGCCAGTATAACATTGTATAGCTTGTTCAAGTATTTCCTTAGAATTAATATCAAGGTGGTTGGTAGGCTCATCTAAAATCAGAAAGTTGGCATTAGATAACATAATTTTAGCTAAAGCAACTCTACCTTTTTCACCACCGCTTAATGAGCCAATAGTTTTGAAAACATCATCACCAGTAAATACAAAGGCAGCTAACACATTTCTTATTTGAGTAATAGTAAGGTCAGGGTAGGCATCAGAAATTTCATCAAATATAGTTTTGTTTAAGTTAAGGTCAGATTGCTCTTGGTCATAATAACCAATAACTACATTAGAGCCAAGTTTTACACTGCCACCTTTAGCCTCAAGACGAGAAAGTATAATTTTAAACAATGTGGTTTTGCCAATACCATTAGGACCAATAAGGGCTGTTTTTTCTCCTTTTTTAATATCAAATGATATGTTGTCAAAAAGAGGAACGCCGTCAAATGCCATTGAAACATTGTCTACACTTAAAACATCGTTACCACTTTCTTTAACAGGCTTTATTTCTAAACGCATTTTGTCTGGCAAATTTTCAGGTGCTTCAATTCTTTCAATTTTATCAAGCATTTTTTCTCGGCTTTCAGCTCGTTTAATGGACTTTTCTCTGTTAAATTCTCTGAGTTTTTTTATAACATCTTCTTGGTGTTTTATTTCTTTTTGTTGATTAATGTATCGGTGATACTCAATTTCTCTGTCTACTATTTTCTTTTCAGCATAGTATGAATAGTTACCAAAGTATTCTTTAGCTTTTTTATTTTCGATTTCAATTACTTTTCCAACTACTTTGTCAAGAAAATATCTATCGTGGGAAATAATAACAACTGCACCTTTGTAACTTCTTAAAAAGTCCTCAAGCCATCTTAATGAGTCAATATCAAGGTGGTTAGTAGGCTCGTCAAGAAGAAGTATATCAGGTGCTTTCAAAAGTATCTTACCTAAAGCAACTCTTGTTTTTTGACCACCTGAAAGTTGGTTTATAGTTTGGCTGCTTTCTTCATCACTAAAGCCAAGACCTTTTATAACACCTCTTAATCTGCTTTGGTAGCTATATCCGTCCATTTCTTCCATTTTGTGAGAAAGTTCTGAATATTTTTCCATAAGCTTTTCCAGTTGGTCACCACTTTTGTGTGACATTTGAGCTTCCATATCTCTTAATTGTTGTTCCATAAGCATAATAGGCTCAAATACAGTAAGAAGTTCACCATATATAGTCTTTGATGAGTCAATTTCAAGACTTTGAGAAAAATAACCCATTGTTGCAGACTTAGGCATAATAACTTCACCAGAGTCAAGAGAAAGTTCACCTGTAATTATTTTAAATAATGTAGACTTGCCTGCACCATTGACACCAACAATGGCTACTTTTTCCTTTTCTTCTATATGAAATGAAATATTTTTAAGTATAACATCTGTACCAAAAGCTTTTGATACATTATTAAGTGCTAATATCATAATAAAATCTCCGTTTCCAGTTAAACTATATATTATAAACCATTATACATATTTTAACAGAAAATTGCCACAATTAAAAGTAAAAAAGTAAGATTGACAAAAAAAGAGAATTATTTTATAATATAGAAAAAGTTTAAAAGGTGAAAAATTATGAATTTAGAAAAAGAAACAATCTCAATGGCTGTTATTAAAAGATTGCCAAGATATTATAGATATTTGGGGGATTTGTTAGAACACGGCATTACAAGAATATCTTCAAATGAGTTAAGCAGAAGAATGAATGTAACTGCATCACAAATAAGACAAGATTTAAATAAATTTGGTTGTTTTGGTCAAAGAGGTTATGGTTATAATGTAGAAATGCTTTATGCAGAAATAAAAAAAATATTAGGACTTGACAGAGATTACAATCTTATTATTATTGGTGCTGGTAATTTGGGACAGGCTTTGGCTAATTATAGCAACTTTAAAAAGAGGGGATTTAATTTTATAGGTATTTTTGATAACAATCCCAATATAATAGGTAAAAGTGCTGGGGATATAGTTATTCAAGATGTAAATAATCTTGAACAATTTTTAAAGACTAATAAGGTTGATATTGCTGTATTGTCCATTCCTAAAAGTAATGCACCACAAATTTCTCCAATACTTGTTGATAATGGTGTTAAGGGTATATGGAATTTTTCTCACATTGATTTACATACACCAGACAATGTTATTGTTGAAAATGTACATTTAACAGATAGCGTTATGACATTGTCTTATAAATTAAGTGAGCTTGAAAATCAAAATTAAAGAGCCGTACTGGCTCTTTTTTGATGTAATAACCATTGTAAAATAAGTTATATTATGATATAATTATAGTAGATTATTGTGTAAAGGTGGGTTTATATGAGCAAAAAAGGAAATTTATCATCTTCTGATAAATTAATGGGAATATTTTTGTTTATAGTTGTAGCTATTATTCCTGTTATTTGTAAACTTAGTCAAGTAGAAATAAGTAGTGAAGAATATAATGTTATTAGAAGTGGAAGTATAGTAAATGATGTCTTTGCTTACAGTAAGTCTGTGTTATTGCTTACTATGGGTGTTATTATTACTGTGTTTATGGCATTTCAAATACTTGGTGAGGACGGATTTAAAATTGATTTTAAGTCTAAACCGGTTATTCTAGCTGGTATATACACTTTGTTTATGCTTATATCCTGTATATTTTCAAAGTATCATCACACTTCGTTTTTTGGCGTAGCTGAAAGATATGAAGGCTTTTTTATGTGGCTTTGCTATATGATATTTATGATTGTGGCTATGGCATTTGCATCTAACAAACATAGACTTAATTTTATACTTTGGGCATTTATATGTTCGGGTTTATTTGTTGGGATAATTGGTCTTTTGCAATTTTTAGGTTACAATATATTTGCAACAGAGTGGTTTAGCAAACTTGTTATGGGAAGTGCTTACAACGGTGTACCAATGAAGATTAAGTTTGATTCTGTTTTTTCAACTCTCTATAATCCTAATTGTGCTGGTATGTACTTTGGTATGATGTTTTCTTTTACAGGAGTTATTGCTGTGTTAATGCCTATTAAGAATAAGTTTAAGTGGGTATTCACAGTTATTGCTATTATACTTCTTATATGTGCTATAGGCTCTAATTCAGTTGGTGGACTTATGGGACTTATGGCTGGTATTGGCTTTGTAGCAGTTGTATGTGTTTGTTATTATATATTTGTTATTAAGAGTAAAAAAGCTATTGGTTTCACTATAGGTGGTATTCTAGCTGGTGTAATATGTTTAATTATTTTGTTTAATTCCAATGTACTTATTATTCAGAAAGTTAAAGTTATAGCTGATGCTCTTAAAAATGGACAGGAACTTACTGAAACAGCAAGTTTTTATGAAGATGTTGAAGTTGATGGTATGGTAGGCAAGATTATTACTAAAAATGGTGAATATTCTATTGACTATGCTAAAGAAGCTACTCAATTTATGCACAATGGTCAAGTTCTTAATCCAACAAGTGAAGAACCTATGGAAAGTGGAAATGGTACTAAATATGTGTTTAGTGAGCCTAATGTTGAGTGGAATTTATATCTTTATAATGTAGAGTCAAAGAATATATTTGTAGCAAGTCTAATTGGTGTTGACGGTGAAGGAACTGAAACAGCCTTCTTATTTGGTGAAAGTGATGGCAAACTTGCAATGCTTGATAAATTTGCAAATCCAATTGACATTAATACACCAGTTGAAAGTTGGGGATTTAAGGGTGTTGAAAGACTTGGTTCTAACAGAGGTTATATTTGGTCAAGAAGTATACCCATTTTAAAGCATAATATATTTATTGGTTCTGGTGCTGATACTTTTGTATTTGAGTTTCCTCAGGAAGATGTTAAAAGTAAGTTGAACTATTTAGGCAATCCTTATGTAATTATTGATAAGCCTCATAATATGTTTTTGCAAATTGGCATTAATACAGGTATTATTTCTCTTATTGTTATTATTGCATTATTTATATTATATATTGTGCAGACTATTAAGAGAGTGTTTAGTGATAGGTCACAAGGCTTAAATGCAATTAGGCTTGGTATACTTGCTGGTGTTATAGCTTATGCTGTAGCAGGTTTAACTACAGATAGTGTTGTTACTGTTGCACCAGTATTTTGGGTACTTTTAGGTACTGGCTTTGGTGCTAATGTTATAGGTACACAAAAGGAAAGTATTGAATAAATTTGATTAATAAGTAAAGGGAGGTTTTCCTCCCTTAAATTTTAGGAGGCACTTATGGTTAGGCTATCTGCTATGGCTAGAGAGCAAAGGAGCAAAATGTTTCTTTATGTATTGCTTGATGTAATACTAATTAATATATCTATTATAATTGCTATATGCTTGTGGTATGGTGGCACTATTCCGGGACTTCCTGGAGGACAAGGCAGGCTCATACCAATTGAAGTATGGAGTTGGTACAAATATACATTTATTTTTGTGTCGCCTTTTTGCCTTATAGTATATGGTTTGTTTAAGTTTTATTCTAATTTGTGGAAGTATGCAACTATTGATGATATGTATAAAATCATTGTTGCCAACACAATTATATATATTGCAATTTATAGTTACTACTATTACTTTGTATCTAACATAGTTAATTTGGAATTACCAAAGAGAATGTTAATTGTAGGTTGGATACTAAGTATTATATTTTTTATTTTTTCTCGTTCAGGCTATCGTGTTGTCAAAAGAATTTTTATTAATATTGAACATTCTTTTGATAAAAAAAGTGGCAAAAAAAGAGTGCTTATTGTTGGTGCAGGATACTCTGGATACAATGTTGTTAGAAGCATTAACAACAATGAAAAGGGGTATGAAGATAGAATGGCAGTTTTAGTTGTTGATGATGATTATGGCAAAAATAACACCAATTTAATGGGGGTTAGAGTTACTTATGACACAGCCAATATTCCACGATTATGCAAGGAGTATGAAATTGATGAAATAATTGTGGCTATTCCATCAGCAAATACTGCTCAAATAAATAGAATAATGGAGTTTTGTACACAAACAGAATGTACATTAAAGATGATACCACCTATGAGTGATATTTCCGATGGTGGTTATCAAAGATTGAGAGATGTTAATATTACCGATTTACTTTTTAGAGATGAAGTATCTATTGATATTTGTAGTATTTCTGAATATATTAAGGATAGAGTTGTACTTGTAACTGGTGGCGGTGGTTCTATTGGTTCTGAACTTTGCAGACAAATTATAAAGTTTGAGCCGCAGCTTCTTGTTATATTTGATGTATATGAAAATAATGCTTATGAGCTTTATACTGAACTTAAGAATAGGTATGGTAATAAGGCTAAGATGATTGTTAGAATAGGTACTATAAGAGATATTAATTGTGTTGAAGAAGTTTTTAAGGCATATAATCCTAATGTTGTGTTCCACGCAGCTGCTCATAAGCACGTGCCACTTATGGAATATGTACCAGCAGAGGCTGTTAAAAATAATGTATTTGGCACATTAAATGTAGCAAAGTGTGCTGATAAATATGGTGTTGACCATTTTGTTCTGCTTTCAACTGACAAGGCTGTTAATCCAACTAATGTTATGGGTGCTACAAAGAGAATAACAGAACTTATTATTCAGGAATACGCATCTCATAGCAATACTAAGTTTGTTGCAGTGCGTTTTGGTAATGTTTTAGGCAGTAACGGCAGTGTTATTCCACTTTTTCAAAAACAGATTAAAGCTGGTGGTCCTGTAACTGTAACAGATAAGAATATAACAAGATTTTTTATGACTATTCCAGAGGCATCAAGACTTGTTATGCAGGCTGCCAGTCTTGACAATAGTGGCAGAATATATGTTCTTGATATGGGTAAGCCAGTTAAAATTGACGACCTTGCCAGAAACCTTATAAGGCTTTCAGGTTATACACCAGACAAAGATATTAAAATTAAGTATACTGGATTAAGACCTGGTGAAAAGCTTTATGAGGAACTTATAATGGCAGAGGAAAAAGAAAGTACGAAACTTGTTTTTGGTGATAAAATATTTGTTACTGCTCCTGTTAATATGGATTATGATAAATTTAATGCTGACTTAAAAGAACTCTATAATGTGGCATTTAGCGAACCTGAAAAAGTAATAAGTGTTATTAAAAAAATTGTTCCTAATTTTAATCAAAAGGGAGAATAAATATGTATAAAGCTGTAAAGAGATTACTTGATTTTTTAATAAGTTTTTTGGCTATTTGTGGCTTAAGCTGGCTACTTATAATTATTGCACTTATTATTAAAATTGAGGATAATGGCAATATTTTGTTTAAACAAAAAAGAATTGGTTTAAATAAGAAAGAATTTTATATTTACAAATTTAGAACAATGAAAACAACTACGCCAAAGGATGTACCTACCCATCTTTTGGAAAATCCAGATAGTTACATAACTACTATAGGCAAATTTTTAAGAAAGTCAAGTCTTGATGAACTTCCACA